>JAGCNN010000040.1 GCA_017645925.1 Bacteroidales bacterium | reverse complement strand
GTTTATCATTTCTATGTCGTCGGCAAGATGGTTGAAGTCTGCCGAAAGCAATGATGGGGAAACTATTATTTTTTTCATTGTTATGTCTTGTTTTAATGAAACCTAAAAAATGCATCGCGAAGCCCAAAGAAACGACCTCGGACACAAATACAAAGTTAGCAATAAAATCAAGATTGTCGCATTTTTATAAGATAATATTTTTCACAAAACTTTATTGAGGCAACACACTGAACGTTAATGTGTTTATATACAAGGTGCTTCGATTTATTTCAAAAAAATCAGAAAAAACTTTGCGGCATAAAAAAAATATAGTACTTTTGCAGTCCGATTCCGAAAGGAAGGAGGTCCCATAGCTCAGTTGGTTAGAGCACCTGACTCATAATCAGGGGGTCCTAGGTTCAAGCCCTAGTGGGACCACAATTTTAAAATCCAAGTTGTTAATTTCAAACAACTTGGATTTTTGCTTTAATGGCTTGCCCCAAATTTGCCCCATTGACACTACCTCACAACAACCTCATCGCAGAAAATCCAGCACGGCAGTCCAACTCCACGATGCCACTCTGGATTCACACGCAAAGATTCAGCCATTAGCCGCACATATCTTGATTTCTGCTCATTAAAATTAAGCTTGAAGCCCACAATCTTACATTCAGCCAGCGATTCCTCGTTCACGTAACTCTTCTTTGCCACTTCGCGCCAATTCTTACCATCGGCTGAGAGATAGCAAGTTACACATTTCGGAGCAAAAATCCACGACAGCGGATAAAACAGAAAGTCGGCACTCACCTCGCCTACACTCTGCTCCGATTCCAAGTCTATCACCACATCCATGTCGTTTCCGTTGAAACCAAGCCAGTTGTAATAATAGTTCATAACGCCAGACTTGCCATCCGTCAATGCCTTTGGTCCACCGACATCGTAGGTGTTGCTCCATTCTGTCGAACAAGACACCGACTTGCCCAAGGCAAGATTCTTGCCAGTCGATTTTGCAATAAAGTTTGCAAGGTTCTCCTGCAACTGTACCGGTGTATATTTTGCCTCGTCAAGCTGCTTTACGCCAAGTCGCTCGCAATCGGCAATAAAATTCTTCGCCAGGAGCATTTTTTCTGGTTTTACAACTTTCTCACCATTGCTTCCGATGGTAAAAAACGACAAATTATCGTCAATACCATACATTGAAAGGTCAATTTCAGCAAAATCGAGCGGCATTTCCAACAATCTCAACCTGTCGTTGTAAATTTTTGCATCCTCGTCAGTACAACCGTCGAATGGCGACAGTGCATACGCCGAAGCGAAGAATTTACGGTATTCTGTAATCTTGTCAGGCGACAAATAACTGTCAACCGCATCTATCGGATAGCCGTAGATGTTAAGTCCTTTGCCAGATTCAACCAATGCCTTCTGCATTGTGTCATAATATTTTGCAACGAATTCTGCCCTATTTTTTCCGTAATGCACATCGAGGAAACGGCTTCGCAGACTATCAACATCAAGATTCACATTCCACAATAGATGGGCAATCAGATATGTTCTCCACTCGTAGTTTTCAGTAATATTCTGGTTGGAACCCTGCTCAAAAATCATCGGAATGCCATGACGGTAGAAATCCTGCAAATTGGGCTGAATTACATGCAGATTGGGGAACGGATCCATATAGTTGCGGAACTGTACCACATAATCCCACAAGAAAATGTTGTGCGTCAAAGCTGTCCAGTCTGCCAAGTCGCGTTGGAACGAATGTTCCGACGAGTCGGCAGAAATTGGCCGATGGCGCGGACATTCGATAGAGCACAGCATTATGTTCACATTGTCGGCCGGCTTTATGTTCTTTGGCGCATGGCGCGTCTGCTGGTAAGCAAGCGTCGAAATCACCTTGTCGGGAAAACGCTCGGCAACCTGATTGACAAACCATATCATTGTCCCCGACGGACCGCCATAAATGGAATCTAACCGACGACAATTCTCGCACTGGCACGACGACTCGTTGTCGTTCTGCGACACCGACCAAATTTTCTTATCGGGATTTTCCTTCATCTTGGCTTCCAAATTCTTGCAAAGCACCTCCAGCACTTCGGGATTACTGAGGCACAACTGTCCGTCGCGCACTCGCCTGCCATGCATTTCGGAAAACCATTCGGGATGACTATCAAAATACTCCGAAACCGGCACTAAATCCTTGAAAGTATGCACAAAAAGTCCCCATTCGTTATTGAAATCGGTTCGATTGTGCAACTTGTGCCACTTTGCATATTTCGGGTCGGCATTGGGAATCAACTGCAAGGTCTCTCGGTAGCGGAACGACGGATTTTGGAGGTCGTGGATATCAAGCACAACCTTGTCCGACAGCTTTTCTATATGCAATCCGTTGCTACAAGTATAGGTACAACCGAGATAATTTTCAAGCAGATGATACACGCCATACAACGATGCTATTTCCTGATTTCCAAATATATAAAGGTTGCCATTTTCAGTATGAATCAAGAATCCATCGTCACGTATTTCGTCTTTGTACCTATTGTAAATGTCCTGCGAAATTGCGTTGCAACCTATCGAAATTGCTTTTCCACCTGCATACTCATTGCAAGTAACAACCGGATATTCATGTCCGAAAATTTCAGTGAGCAAATCGCTCAACTCGTATGCCGCCATGTAATCATACCCGGAAGTATCACCTTCATACACAATAACATAATCATCTTTCTGTGAAAGCACCACCGAATTGCGACTAGTACACGAGCAAAGCGCAAGGACAAAGCATGCAATGATAAAGAAAATATTCTTCATAGGAATCTCTATGTCATTTCGCATGGCAAAGCGAACAGCATAAGGTACGTTGCTTGTGAGCCTGCCAGTGCGTAATCTCCTTAGCAACATTTCAGAAGGAGATTCCGGACAGCCGTCATCACAACGCTCCTCCTTCGGCATCGCGTGTTCTGTCTGGCTTTCGGAATGACAATTAATGACAAACCTTAACACAGAACTGCCTGTATAACAATCTGATAATGTATCGTTTGGTTGCATTCTCATTATTTTAGCAGACTACATCAACATTACAGATTCTGCACCGTCATCTCCCCTTCCTTCACACGGAACTTAAACTCAGCAGAGTTCTTTGCCGAATGACTATGCTGGTCGCGGAAGACAACGCGGTAATATCCAGGCTGTAAGCGAAGTTTGTAATGTGTCTTGTCTGGCGAAAACTCGTAAATGTCGGTCAACCTGTCGCCTTCCTGATGCAACAAAGTACCGAATGCCGGACTACGGAAATTTATTATCACGGTTCCTGGCTGTGGAATATCAATCTTGCGAAGCTTCCCTTGGTCGATGCGCACGGCATTGACGTATGTGCAAGGCATAGTCAAAATTTCCAAATCGTACTGACCTACAATGAGTTTCTGCTTCTTGTCGGCATCTATGGTATGAAGTGTGTGCGGAAGTCCAGTTTCACGGATTATGCACTTTATGTCGGCATTGGCAGGGTCTTCGCCCTTAATGTCAACCAGCAAGGTTCCCTGTGGTGCAGGCACATCAATTATGTTCAACTTGCCTTCCTCAATGGTTATGCCATCCTTATAGACTGGCGGAACGGTATGCACCTTCAACTTGTACTGCGAAAGCACGTCCAAATAAATCGTATCAGGCTGACCATCAGCATTCATCGTGTGCATATAGGTGTAGCGCACATCGCCCGACTGCATATCGTGGAACGACATTGCAACATTGGTCTCGGTAGGTTTTCCGTTGATATCAAGCAAATTTACACGCACAGCAGTCAGCGAAGTTACTTCCGAAACAATGGTCTTTATTGCCTGACGGAACTGCTTTGCGTTTCCTGCATCGAAATAGTTGCCCATACAAGCAAGCATGTCGGCCTGCTTGACATCTATGTTGATACCAATAATATATGGTTTCAGCACAACACCCTTTTTCTGCAGTGCGGCACTTACCTCGCAAGGGTCGCCGTTGCACATTTCAATGCCATCGGTAATGAGGATTATGATGTTGCGGCTATCCTTGTCGTCGGGGAAATCGCCCTCGCTTTTCCCCAGCGAATAGGCAATCGGCGTTGTTCCTTTCGGCGTTATCGACATAAGCTTGTCGCGTATGATTCCGATTGTGCTTTCACCGAACGACACTTCTAGTTTGGAATCGGTGCAATCCTGCGGCGGCACTGGACTTTGGTGTCCGTAAACGCGCAAAGCCACCTCAAGAGGATGCTTTTTTTGAACCCTTTCGAGCGAATCGAGCAGTTCGAACATCAACTCGCGGGCTTTCACAAACTTCTGCGTCCCCTCCCACTTGTCGGACATACTCATCGACGCATCAAAGATGAAAAGTATGCGAGTTAGCGGTGGCTCTGGTTCTTCGACTATGGGTTTGCGTGTCTGCGAAAATGCAAGCGTAGCAATTGCTAGGGACAATATAAGGAAGATTAGTTTTTTCATAAAATTATGTTTTACAATTGCATACTAATTCACGCAAGTTACTTTTGACAACTTGTTTTTTCTGACAACCTTTATTATATCAACGTCAAGTGCCGCTGACATTTTTGCAATAGTCGCCACTGTCAAGTTATGAGTACCAGAAAGCCACCTACTTACTTCGGTTTCCGTTTTGCCTAAAATTCTGGCAAAGTCCTTCTGCGACATTCCTCGTTCATCCAATATTTCATATACGCAGTTGGCAATTGCAACCGACAATTCCATCTGCTTTTTCATTTCGGGACTCATTGTCCTACGAATTTCATCCATTATTTTATTGGTTTTCATAAGGCTTAATAATTAATCGTCAATTACTATTGATAATGTTCCTAGCAACTTAGTACCAGAAATATATATGATTTTCTGTTTTTCCATCTGTTTCAATACGATGTCTATCTTTTGCAATGTCTGCACACATTTATTTAAGAGTTCATTTTCTTGGTATGTTGCAGAATTTTTCAATCCGCCATTACCTAGAATTAATATTTTTGACTGAACATTAAGCAAATACAAGCGAAGCGAAGTCGTTTCCAAATGCGATGGCAAAGCCATAACCCTGTCTCGCATGGCGCCTTCGTAGCGGAAATGTCTATCATCAGCCCCATCTCGTTTGATAATATCCAAGCGATAGACTATTTGTGCGACATCCTTTGGATAGGAATCTTTATATTCTAGCAGGAATTTTTCAAATTCCGTATATGATTCTCCATCAAACCGCGGCGAATAAAGGCTAACCTTATCGCCATCTTCCAGCAGTTCTATCAACAGGTTCTTTTCCATTTTTAAATTCTTTTTTGCAAAAATAAACATAAAAGTTAATTTCACAAAAAAAAATTTGTTTGAAAATCCACAAACAAGAAAAACAGCAGCCAACCAAAGCCGACTGCCGTAAATATGTAATAACATAAATTGCTTCCTAAATTAAACGCTAATCCATATAAGCATCAGCCATTATAAGTTTTTCAACAATATCAAGGAATTGTTCTACCTTGGGGATTAATGGCATAATATCCGGTTCTGCAAGTTCTTTCCAGTCATCATAATCTCCAGTCTGCCGCAATTCATACAACTCGCTATAAAATTTGCCCATTTCATGAGAAATGATTCCTGTTTTGATAAAATGAAGCCCAAACAACCCGATAATTCCACCGTGCGTATGTGCGCTTTGACCATTGTTCAGTAGCAACGCCGACACCATATAATAACAAGCATAATACATCCTATTTGCTGCAGCATACCAGTATTTGCTTTCAATTATTCCCTTGGCTTCCGTCCATGTTTCCTTTGAACGGCGCACTTTATTCAATACCAATGCTTTCCTTTCCTCATCTGTCAGCATAAGACTACACC
>JAGCNN010000289.1 GCA_017645925.1 Bacteroidales bacterium | reverse complement strand
CCGTTTTCCACTTCCACACTGAAAGACATTCTGGCGGACTTCAATCCAAAATATACTGCCGAGGACTTGCTGGCGTTGTTCAGCATTACGGGGGGCGTGCCGTGGTATGTGTCGCTGTTGCTTGACAATGGGAATGTTACGAAAGACAAGATGCTTGCGGCACTGACAATGGAGAATTCTCCTTTTATCACCGAGGGCAAGAACATTCTGATAGAGGAATTTGGCTCCGACTATGCGACTTATTTCTCCATCCTTGTCTGCATTGCCAGCGGTATGAAGACCCGTGCCGAAATTGAAGACGAGCTGGGACTTGACAACATTGGTAGCTACCTGATTCGTTTGGAGAACTATTACCGACTAATTACCAAGTCGTTGCCGATATTCTCGAAGCCTAACAGCAAAAAAGTCCGCTACCAGCTCAACGACTGTTTTCTGATTTTCTGGTTCCGCTTCTTTTACAAATACCAGTCGCTTGTCGAGAACAATGCACTGAAATCGCTAGCCGCCATTATTGAGCGCGATTACAGCACCGTTTCTGGCTTTATGATGGAACGTTATTTTGCAACCAAGTTTGCCGAGAAGGGCAAATACATAGTTGGCAAGTGGTGGGACAGGAAAGGCACAAACGAAATAGACCTTGTTGTCGCCGACCCGATTGCCAAGGAGGCTTGGATTTACGAACTCAAAAAACGCGAAGACAAGTACAATGCAAAGGTTTTGAAGGAGAAGGTAAATGTAATGTTAGCGCAAACGCCCGAACTGGCAAAGATGAAACTTCATTTGGGCTCTCTTTCGTTAGATAATATGTAAAGTGCTGATATACAATTTCATATCTCAAATTTTGTAAAATAGTAATAGTCATTACCGTAATTGCTGTTACTATTTTGTGTTTATGTGTATAAATAACAGATTTTCTTTGTGTTGTGTGAGATTCTGCCGTTTTTCCAACCTAAAAATAGGTGGATTTTGCCGTTTTTCCAACTTTGCTGATTGGCAAGACTTTTAGGTGGGCAAACAAAAACATAAAATTTGATTGGGAGATTTGTCAAATGTTTCTATGTTTCTGGTTTCTATGGCTGGCGGTTGCTGCGATGCACTGAGGTTCTCGAAGTGAGCTTGTCGAAGTACGCCGTTTCTGGGTTTCTATGGTTATTGTTGGAACGCAAAATTTTGCGTTCTTACAATAAATCCATTGTTCATTGTCCATTATCCATTGTCCATTGTTCATTGTCCATTGTCAAATTTGAAAAATAAGTACCGAAAAGTACCAAGTCCGTTCCTTTTTTTACATCTACTTTTGCCGACGAAACAATATCGTTTGATGTTGAAGAGATGAAGTTAATTAAATGTATAATTCTAAACGAAAGTAAAATGAAACGTAATTTGTTTGTAATGATGTGCGCTGTTGCGCTTGTTTTAGGTGTTAGTTCGTGCGGTGGCGAAAATAAGCCTAAAAATGGAGAAGAAGTCACGAAGATGCTTCCTGCTTCTGCCGTGAAATTTACTGGAGATTGCAAGGATTTCTTTGAGATTTCCGGAGACTCAGTTAAGGTTATTCTTACAAAAGCTGGGGATGGCGATTTTGGATGGGAAGTTAGGTCTGTATTTTCTATTGCAAAAACGCCTAATGCCAAGTCGTGGAAAGAACTTGAGGAAACACCTCATTTTGAGAAACCCGGTTATGCAGGAATGTTTGGATTTAGTCATTGTTATGCACGCCCTCAATTTTTGGACGCAAATGGAACCGAAATTAATTTGGACTTAAAGATAGCGGAAGGTATCAACGAATTGTTGAAATCGGAAGAAAAGACTGCGGAAAACATTGTTGTTCAATATCAGTACGACTTTAAACGCAGTGATTACGAAACAGCCTATGAAAAGTTCGATAAGGTTTCTGGATTGAAAGTTGAGATTGGCATCGCTAATCAACAGTTCAGCAACGAAGCAAAGCCTTCGAAAGTTTCCGACAGCGACTGGGATTCCATACTTGACGAGTACGAGAGGTATGTTGACAAGTATGTGGCTGTGTACAAGAAAGCTATGAACGGCGATATGAATGCCTTGTCGGAATCTGTTTCGTTGGCCGAGCAAGCCGAGAAGCTTGGCGACAAGCTGAGCAAGGGGCAGGGGTCGATGACATCTGCGCAGATGAGCCGCTACATCAAGATTGTCACAAAGATGACTAACGCAATGCAATAAATACTAATTTCATATTATGGGAATTTTAAGTCTGCCGGCAAAGCTGGTGGACTTTTTTGTGTGATAATTTGACTTGATAGAACAAAATATGTACCGAAAAGTACCAAGTCCGTTCTTTCTATACTTCCTACCTTTGCAAAGGAAAGCAGTACCGATATTTTTTCTGCAAAAAAAGCAACGCTTGTCTGCTGAAATTAAAAAATGTGTATATTTGCGACACATATTATCGGTAGCGATACCGTCTGTCTGAAAGTGAGAATCTGGTAAATTCCAAACGAAGTAAGACAGGAAAGTACGCTGCGTGCAATTCCAGCACGCACTGTTTTCTTATCTTTACTTCGGGCATACCAGAGCCTTCACTTCGAGATGGGATTGGAGTGCGGGCTTTTTTTGTTGCCTAACCCCAAGCGCAAACGATAGCAGCGGAAGCCGAAAAGCTGGACGAGAGTAGGCGAGGATTGAAATGTAAATTTGTGTACGACAGATTTTTATCTAAAAATAATAGGAAAAAGCCGAAAATCCTGCAAAGAGTAGGCATAATGCTTAAATTATATTACGATGAAGGAATATAAGAAAGCTGAATTGATCGCTAAGAATCTTCCTACTGGTTCTTACGCTGCTGGTTGCCCTGCACATACAAGAATGGGCAATGATAAAACTCATAACCCAGACAAGCACGTATATAGTAATTGTGCTGCTTGTGAAGTAACAAGGTAAGTAGGAAAAGAAGACAAGGGACTGCCATTTGTGGCGGTCTCTTTCTAAAAATAGGTATAAAAACAAAAAATAAAACGAATGGATGTAAAAATAAAACGAGAACCAGATTTCATAAAGGAAGAATTTAAGTATGTTTATTATGCATACGATAGTAATAAATATTTAGAGTCAGAGGTCTCAGAAAAAGAGTCGTTGGCAAAATTGTACATTGAGGTCATACCTGAAGGTCAAAAGTTGATTGGCATTGAAATCTGTGATGAAAAATTAAAGAAATGTTTAATTGATGTAGCAAAGAAGACAATTTCTAATTTTATAGAATAACAATATGTTAGTACGACAATCACAAAATACATATATCCGCACTACCGATAGGTATGGATACATTACTAATCAGCTCACGAGGCACGACCGCACATACAATGAGACTGGCGCAGACTTTTTAAGGCAAATAACTCGGGAACCGCAGGATGTTGACGGTATTGTTGACAAGTTGATGAATGTTTATAAAGGTGCCGACCGCAATGAACTGCGTAAAGATTTTGTCGAGTTTATAACCGACCTTGCCGATGACCACTTTCTTGTAATAGGAGAAACCAATGATGAACTCAATGCAAACGACCAGTCGTTTACATACGCTGTTGACAATCCCAAGACATTTGCTGTGGATTTCACGCAGAAAACCAAAGAGAATGTAACTGAAAACACGCAGGACTTTTTCCTTGAGGAAGTGCAAGGTCGTCCGTTGATTTCCTGCTTGCAGTTCGAATTGTCGAGCCGTTGTAACGAGAGGTGTATCCATTGCTATATTCCGAATGGCAAGAAGAACAAAGGTTTCGATATGCCATTGTCAAAGGTGAAGAGCATATTGGATGAATATGCGGAAATGGGAGGATTGCACGTTACTCTTTCGGGAGGAGAGGCGTTTCTGCACAAGGATTTGATAGAAATATGCCGTTACTGTCGCGAGAAGGACTTGAAGATTACAATCCTGTCAAACCTTATTTCGTTGCGCGAAGACCAGATTCCTGCACTGAAGGAAGTGAATCTTTCGTTGATACAAACATCTCTGTATAGTATGAATCCGGAAATTCACGACTACATTACCACTGTGAAAGGTTCGTACGCAAAGACAAAAGCCGCCATAGAATTGTTGGTAAAGAACGACATCCCAGTACAGATTTCGTGTCCTATAATGAAAGCCAACCGTAAGGGTTATGCAGATGTGTTGGAATACGCAAAGAGTTTGAAGATAAAGGCCTATACCGATTATATAATGATGGCACAGGCTGACTTTAGTACTGATAATCTTGCCAATCGCATATCGTTGGAGGAAACGGAGGAACTGTTGCGCGACATAATTGAATACGACATCGACTATCGTAAGATGGTTGAAGATAAGCCACCTGTCAGCGACTTCATTGCATTTGACTTGGAACGTTACAAAAAACAGCCTGTGTGCGGTGTAGGTTACGACAACTGCTGTATTACAGCAAACGGTGATGTATATCCGTGTGCAGGTTGGCAGGCGTATGTGTTGGGCAATGTTTATAAGCAGTCGCTTAGGGAGATATGGGAAGAAAGTCCACGAGTTAAGGAATTGCGCAAGATTACACAAGCATCGTTTCCACAGTGCTTGGAGTGCGAAGCCCGCGACTATTGTGCGCGTTGTCTTGTCCGCAACTATAATGAGAGTGGAGGTGATATGTTCAAGGTAAGCAAGCATTTCTGCGATGTTGCTTTCTTAAACAAGAGGTTGATAGAGGAATATAGAAACAAAGGACTGATAAAATAAAAATATTATGGACAATAATAATTTGATGGATAATATATTGCGAGAATTACACTACAAAATAAGTGAAAATTATGTGGATATATCTTCTCTTTATGGATTAGGAACGAATCTTACAATGAGTGATATAAATATTGCGCTTTCCGAATTGATAGCAAAAAAATATGTGCAAAAGGTTGACAGAGGTGTGAGAATAACCGAGTTGGGAGAATGTTTCTGTAAGAGCAGTTCGTTTTGTTGTAATTCTAAGCCGATTGTAATGTAATAATTATGGTATTGTTTGATTCTCATATTCACATTGGGCAGTTCAGAGATTTGTACAGTACTCCGCAGGATGTATTTGATTTTCTTACAAAGGTAGGCGTCGATAGGTTTGCTGTTTCATCAACCACCACTTGTGAAGGTGATTATGCAAAAGTTGTTGGAGAACTGAAGTATATGCAAAAACTGGCAGGCAATAGGATGGTTCCTGTTTTGTGGTTGCTTCCGCAAGTTCTTTACGATGGCACAATAGAGCGTATGATTAATAGCGGAATAAATTGGCAATGTCTCAAAATACATTCGCAGTTGCATCCAGAATTTTGGAAAACTGAGGAGGCGCAAGCAGACATTGTGTCTGTGGCTAAAGAAATGAAATTGCCTTTGCTTATACATACTGGCGAATGGGATGGTTGCTATCCCGAACATTTTGAGAATACAATAGCAGATAATCCTGAAGTTTTGTTCATTCTTGCTCATAGCAGACCAGTTGAACAAGCAATTGATGTTATGCGACATTGTCCAAACGCATGGGTGGATTGTGCATTTACCCCGCCAGTGTGTGTGTCGAAAATGATAAAATGCGGATTTGCAGACCGAATTATGTTCGGTACGGATTATCCTTTGCATAATGTTTTTTACGCTGGAGAAAATATGGAAGACCTTTATCACAAGATAGTTGAAGAAATAAAAGGCTCTATGTCGGAGGCAGAGTGGGAACTTGTGTCGCATAAGAATTTTGAAAGATTGTTTGGCAAAATATGATTTAAAAAGAAATGAAAACCTTGATAAAAGTATTCATCGTAGTGTTATTGTTGATATTCTTGATACCAATGCTATTTATACTTGCAGGAGAAGTAGGCGTGGCATCTTGGTTTGCTGGTAGCGACTTCGGTTACATACTGCTTACCATAGTGTTCATCATATTGGCTATCATATTTTTGATAAAGGCTTTCAGTTAGATGTTTTTACAATAAAATGATTAAATTATGAATTTTCTAGAAGACCTTGCCGCTGCGGGATTGGGTTTTGCCGCAGGACGAATAACAAAAAGCGATTCAGTAGAGACTATGTCGCTCGAGGACCTTATCAAAGCATACGCCGAGAAACGCTGTGGCATATATACTTGCAACAACGATTTTGCCCGTCAGTTGCATCGGATTGCAAGCAAGTACGAAGAATGCGACTATAATAGGCTGTATGGTACGGGGTACTAATTGGTTTTGAAAAAAAGAATATTCCTGACATTTCTAAAAGTGCTGCCTATAAACAGCACTTTTGCTATATAATTGCTGTTTATAAACTGCACTAATCAAATTTAATGCTTATTATAAACTGCACTTTTTCAAAAATATGCTTGTTGTGTAAGGCAAATTTGTTATCTTTGCGGCAGAAAAATTATTGCGTATGGAAACACTATTTGCAAAGCAGGACAGGATGTTAGCCAATACATCCACGGCGATTGTAAGGAAACTAATGGACGAAATAAACTGGGATGCAAGGCTTATCTCCATTCAGGGACCACGGGGTGTCGGCAAGACGACGCTTATGAAGCAGTACATCAAGAAGAATTATCCGGCATATACGCGGGAGGCATTGTACTGCTCGCTTGATTCGGTTCATTTCTCGTCTCACTCTCTGTTGCAACTTGCCGAAACCTTCTGCATCAATGGTGGCAAGAGTCTTTTCCTCGATGAGGTTCACAAGTACCCCAACTGGAGCAGGGAGATAAAGGAAATATACGACACATATCCCGAAATAAAGGTCGTATTCAGCGGTTCGTCGCTGTTGCAGTTGCTGAATGGCGATGCCGACTTGTCGAGACGGTGCATACCATATACAATGCAGGGACTTTCGTTCCGGGAATTCCTGCTGTTTTACAAGAAAATAAAGATTCCTGTCTGTCCGCTCGAGGAATTGCTGAAAAATCCAGCCGACCTTTGCCACGAAGTGAACAAAGAATGTCTGCCTGTGCCCAATTTCAAGGAGTACCTGAAGGTTGGATACTATCCGTTCTATATGGACAACAAACGCGACTATCACACCTCTGTCGAGCAGGTGGTGAATATGGTTCTTGAAGTGGAACTGCCTGAACTATGTAGGGTTGACATTGGCAATGTGCGGAAACTCAAGGCGTTGATGGAAGTGCTGTCGTCAACGGTGCCGTTCACTGTCGATGCTACGAAGATGGCAAAATTAATAGGTATAAACAGAAATACGGTGGTCGAGTACCTTTATCATCTTGGCAGGTCTAAGATGCTGAATCTGCTGTTTTCCGACCTTACCAGCGTGAAGAAGATGCAGAAGCCCGACAAGATATATCTCGAAAACAGCAATATGCTTTATGCGTTGTCGTCGCGGCCTGTTGACATCGGAACAGCGCGGGAAACATACGCGGTAAACCAGCTTTCGTTTGCCCACAAGGTTGAATACGGCAAAAAGAACGGTGATTTCAAGGTTGATGGCAATTTGGTTTTCGAGGTAGGCGGTTCGGGCAAAACCTACGACCAGATACCCGACATTCCCAATTCCTACATACTTGCCGACGACATTGAAACACCATACAAAAGCAAGTTGCCGCTGTGGGCGATTGGATTTGGGTATTAGAAAAGGAGTTTATGCTTTTGCAACCTCCGTTACTGTAACCGCTGTTACAAATGACATGATATTGTATATAAGTTAGTTATGCGATATTCTATGAGAATAAAACTAAACTGTATTATGTTTTTAAATGGATAAAAGTGCTGTCTATAAACGGCACATTTGCAAAAAAATGCTTGCTATACAAGGCAAAATCCCCACGGTTCTTTCATTTGGACAATGTTGTCCTCTATAATACAAATAGTTAGCATTTGAATAAATCCGCTGGCTGAGCTTGTCGAAGTCAAGGTAACGAAATGATATAATGCGTATTAACCTTACCCTTCGACAGGCTCAGGGGGCGGTTAAATGAAAGAGCCGTGCAAAATCCCTCTATTTCTTATGCAATCTTGCCAACCTTTCACCATACGACCTCATATACATACGTTTGCATTTCTTGGAAAGCAATGAACGGGAACACAATGTTTCTACGAGAGGCTGTTTTTGTGTGAACAATTCTAAGGTTTTATCAATCTGCTTTTGGGTAAGTCCGAGTTCTGAACCAAACAATGCAAAGTCTTCCGATGTCGGATGCTTTCCGCATACGTTAGTGCCATGTCCGCCAGAAAGGGCAAACTCGCTGTCGTTCAGATGTATGGATGTGTTGAGCAGGTCGTAGGCGGGCGACAGGGCAAATACGCCGTTGGGATTTGTGCAAAGCGAAAAGTTTTTCAGGTGCGCATCGCCGTTTGCAAAGAGGTAGTTGAAAATGACTATTGAGAAGAATTTCTGCAATTCGAAACGCCAAGTGGGGACAATTTCCCTTATGGCACGCCCTATCTCAAGGTACGAGCCTTCGTATTTGTAGCTGGATCCATTTCCTGCCGTCCTTCCGAGTATTGATGCAAAATCCTCCTGCCTGTATTTGGTGCCGTCGGGAGCGACATCGAATCTGCGGACGATATATGCAGGCCTTCCATCTCCCATTACTATCAGAGCGTTGTGGGCAGTATTGATGCCATAAACCTGACGGGCAATTTGCATTGTAAGATGTTCGTTTATCGGCATATATTCGGCATTGTCAAGCGCTATCGACTTGGGGCTGGGCTTTATTATGTATCGGCTTTGTTCTCCATCGTATGTGAGGCGAAGCTTGTTCTTGTCAACTACAGCGAACATTTTTTCCTGCATTCCCGATATTGACACGTGCTTCACATTGCCAACAAAGTCGCTTGCGCTATATGGAATGTCGGTGAATGGGCTTACTTTAGCACCGTCGAACAGTTCTTTTCTCGCTTTCGGCGAAAACGAGTCGTAGCCTTCGTCCATCAGCGAGGGACACATATTGAAAGTCGTGATTTTCATCTGATTTCCTGGATTGTTACATTGCCGATAGTGTCGTGTGAGGCCGTTGCCAGCAGAAGTCCGAAATAATCGTTTTCGTCAATTTTCAGTGCTTGGCACTGGGCTTTCCTGTTGTCGCCTTCGCTTAGCAAGGAAAAGAAAAAAGGGAAAAGATTGTTGCTACGAAAAGTGCCCCTGTTTTTGGGAAGCCTGACGGAAATAGGTTCGGTATCGGCATCTGCTATATATTTGCTGCTGTACCGAAATTCGTAGTTCCTGTCGTCGTTTTCGCAGAGCAACCCTGCGTATCTGCCGTTTACAATTACTGCCGCTTTTCTCATTGTTCAAATGTATTTGTTCGTTTTTCGTATATCTGAAGCTCCAATCCTAACGAATCGAGAATCCGTTCAAGTG
>JAGCNN010000288.1 GCA_017645925.1 Bacteroidales bacterium | reverse complement strand
TACATACTTAGGTCAACAATTCTTACCAGATACCATTTGCCATCGGTGGCAGCAAAGGTGTATGTTATGTAAATGCCGTTTTCGATTCCTATTTCTTCGACTATGTATAAGGCGTTTTCCTTTTTGAATTTGTTTTTGGAGTATTGGCTTTCGAGTATTAGGAAGTTCCAATCGTCAGCAGATACTTCTTCTGTTATCATATCATCGTGTTCTTCTTCTATTTCTCCAGATTGGGAGTATGTGAATGTAAGTGGAAAATGTGTGCGCTCCTTCTGAAAAACAGAATCGGCAACAAATGATTTCCAGAATGTTTTGAAGTTTTCGGCCTTTTGTGCAGAGCAATATGAAGCAGCAAAACAAATAATTGCAATTATGAATAGGGTTTTTAAGGTTCTCATCGTTTGTGCAAATTATTGACGGAACAAAAATACTGATTTTATTCTTTCTGTAATCCTTCACCTATGTTTTTCATCCTTTTTTCCAGTCATTCCGCAAGTCAGAACATACACGCGATACGGAACGGGGAGCGTAGTATTGTTCGACTATGCGGAATCTCCTTTTGTAACCAATATTCAATTCTTTTTATTACTTTTGTTTGTTACAAAGACGATTTATGGCAAAAGACGCATTCGTATATTTTATGGCTAATGCTCACAATACAACACTTTATGTTGGGGTAACAAATGATTTGCTTCGAAGAGTGGCAGAACATAAGGCTCATATTAACAAAGGTTTTACTGATAAATATAATTGTGAGAAACTTGTTTATTATGAAGAAATAGAATCATTCGGTGCTGCCATTGAAAGAGAAAAGAAACTGAAGAAATGGAAACGCGAGTGGAAAAATTGTCTTGTTGAATCAATTAATCCGAAATGGATTGATTTAAGTGTTAGTCTTGGTTTAACGCAGGATTATATTGATTCTATAAAAGAATATTATAGGCAAGAACGTGGAGATTCCGCATAAGCGAACTCACAAGGCTCGTTCCTGCGCCTGTTCGTTCTGCTTTGTGGAATGACGGTTAGTAGCGATTAATAATCCTCTCTTCTGTGTTTCTCGTCCTCGTCGAAGAAAATATTTGTGTACGAGTGGTATCTGCTCCAAGCGATTTCTCCGTTTTCCACTGCTTCTTTCACGGCGCAGCCCGGTTCGTTGGTGTGGGTGCAGTTGTAGAATCGGCAGTTCTCGGCGGTCTTGAAGATTTCGGGGAAATAATGCGAGATGCAGTTGCGTTCGAGTTCCACAAGTCCGAATGCGCGAACTCCAGGAGTATCAATAATGTAACCGCCAAAGTCAAGGGGTAGCATTTGAGCAAACGAAGTGGTGTGCTTGCCCGAGTCGTGTGATTCCGAAATGCTTGCTGTCTTGAGGTTTAGTCCCGACACCGCATTCACAATCGAGGTTTTTCCCACTCCGCTTTGTCCCGAAATTAGGCTTACCTTGTCCTTCAGAATTTCGCGCACGGCATCTATGTTGTGATTTTTCGTCACCGAAACATCAAGTACTTTGTATCCAATTTCGGCGTAGGTTGCCATAAGTTCGGCAACTTGGTCGAATTCCTCAGGTTTGTAGATGTCTATCTTGTTGAAGATGATTATTGTAGGTATGCTGTATGATTCAGCCGAAACTAGGAAGCGGTCGAGGAAGACGGTTGTGGTTTCAGGATGGTGCATTGTGAAGACGAATACCGCCTGGTCGATGTTGGCGGCGATGATGTGCGACTGCTTCGAGAGGTTGGTCGATTTGCGGATTATGCAGTTGCGTCGTTCGTGTATGCTGGCGATTGTTGCCGGCTCTATAGAAATGTCAAACTCGACAATATCGCCGACTGCTACGGGATTTGTCGAGTTGTAACCTTTTTGCCTCAGCTTTCCTTTGATTACGCAGTCGTACTTTTGGTTGTCGCTGGCAACTATGCAGTTGCTGCCGTTCGACTGTATAACCGTTCCTGTTTTGAGCATTGGCACTATTTGTTGTTCAAGCGCTTGTCGAGTTCTTGAGCTACGAACGAAGCGACATCGTCGGCGTAGGTGTTCATTCCGAAGCCGGCGTCGTAGCCAAGTTCCTGCGCAAGCTCGTGGCTGATACGCGGACCGCCGCAAACGAGGATAACCTTATCGCGAAGACCTTCTGCTTCAAGCATTTCGACGAGTTCGGTCATATTCTTGATGTGGACATCCTTCTGGGTTACGGTCTGCGAAACGAGTAGAGCGTCGGCGTGCATTTCGATAGCCTTGGCGATGAATTCCTCGTTTGGTACCTGGCTGCCCATGTTGAGGGCTTCAATCATGTCGTAGCGTTCAAGTCCGTAGTGACCGGCATAACCCTTCATGTTCATGATAGCATCGATACCAACGGTGTGAGCGTCGGTTCCTGTGCTTGCGCCAACAACAATTATCTTACGGCCAATGTGTTCGCGGATGAAGTCGTCGGTTTCCTTCATGCTCATCACGGTCGATTCTACCTTTGGGACATGTATTGTCGAGTAGTCAACAGTGTGAGTGCAGCTACCGTAGCAGTTGAAGAAAGTGAAGCCTTCGGTAAGTTCCTTCGAGAAAACTACGAGAGGATTTTCGAATCCCATTTTCTTGAGGAGCTGCTTTGCTGCTTCTTCGGCTTCGGCGCCTGCAGGTACCGGCAAGGTAAAACTAATCTGGGTTTTACCGTCGTTCATTGTATCGCCGTACGGCTTTATTTTCGTAAAGTCCAAGGTTTTGTCGAAATCCTTGGCTTCCATTGAGTATAGTCCTTCGCTCATTGCAAATCAAAATTTTGAGAGTGCAAAAATACAATTTATTTACGATTTACGAAATACGATTGAAGGTTTTTATTTTTATAGGCTACGCCCGTTTCTATGGCTTCGCCGTTTCTCGCTGCGCGGTTTCTGTGCCTTCGGCGTTTGAATGACTACGCCGTTTGGAAGTTTATCGTTGAGACGCAAAATTTTGCGTCTTTACAATAGTGGTTGATGTGATTTCTCAATTTTATGTTTGGATTTGTTTCAAAAAAATCTGATTTTATGTTTGGATTTGTTACAAAGAGATGCTGATTTATGTTTGGATTTGTTACAATATAATGCTTATTTATGTTTGGATTTATTACAAAAATTTTTGATTTTATATTTGGATTTGTGCAGTATATTTTCAAAATGTGAATCGTATATTGTTGTATGCTAGTGGTTTGTGCTTTATGATTTTCAAATGGCTAAAGATGCTCAATAATTTGTGGTTTCAATATCACAATTGATGCAATTGACCCATTTTTTTGGCAATATGAATTTACGGTATATATTGTGTCGAAAATTTGTGTACTTTTGCGAAGAATAAAAACGAAAATATTAAACTTAATGAAACATAGTTGATTGAAGTAACATATTATTAATCATAGCGTTTGCGCTATTCTGAAAACATTCCAAAGCTTGGCCGCATAGGAATATATATCCAGATGATAGTTGCAGATGTTCACGTATAAGAGCGTGGGCATTTATATCTGGATATATGGGTCAGGCCAAGCACCCGGAATGTGGATAAAAAAATGTCCACGTTTCTTATGGGTGTTCAACATTGCCTGACAGGTTTTTAGGTTGATAAGCAAACGCGCCTAAAAACTTAGAAAATGAAATTATCAGAAATTCTTAAAGGGTCGGAATATAACCTTACACAATTTTCCGAAGAAATAAGAAATGAATTTGAAGAACGCATTTCTGTCAAAGAAACAGGAGAAAAAGTTTCTTTTTATGTTGTATGTCTCGTTAGAAACAAAGAAATAAAACTTACACCGGAAGAATGTGTAAGACAAATGTTTCTTCTAAAACTCAATAAGGAATACCAGTATGCTTTTAATCGTATGGAGTTGGAGCGTGAAATTTCTTTTGGACGTGAAAAGAAGCGTGCTGATATTGTGATTTTTGACAAGAATAGCCAAACAACTGAATATATCATTGTTGAACTTAAGAAACCGAAACTCAAAGATGGAAAGGAGCAATTAAAAAGCTACTGTAATGCTACTGGTGCGCCTATCGGAGTTTGGACAAATGGAGAAAGCATATCATACTATCATCGCAAAGACCCGAATTTCTTTGAGGATATACCAACCATTCCAAAGGCAAGCGAAAAACTATCGGATGTTTTGAGTGAACGGTGGACAATTGAAGACTTGATTGCTAAAGATAAGTTGGTTAATGAGCGCAAATCGTTGAAGGACTTGATTTTGGAAATGGAAGACGAAGTTCTCGCCAATGCCGGTGTTGATGTTTTCGAAGAAGTTTTCAAACTTATTTTCACAAAGTTGTATGATGAAATGGAAAGTGGGCGTAAGAAAGACCGTCATTTGGAGTTCCGCAACTATGGCGATACAGAAACCGAATTGAAAGAAAAACTTCAAAACCTTTTCAACGAAGCCAAAGAAAAATGGTCAGGCGTATTTACTGAAGATGCCAAGATTATGCTTACACCTTCGCATTTGTCAGTGTGTGTCAGTTCTTTGCAAGATGTGAAATTGTTTAATTCCAATCTTGATGTTGTTGATGAAGCATTTGAATATCTGATAAACAAAAGCAGTAAGGGTGAAAAGGGACAATATTTTACGCCGCGTTATGTGATTGACATGTGTGTGCGTATGCTCAATCCATCGGAAAAAGAAACAATGATTGACACTGCTTCTGGCAGTTGTGGATTTCCTGTACACACCATTTTCTATGTATGGCAGAAAATTTTGGAAAGCAAGGGCATGAATAAAAGTCATTTGTTTACATTGGAACAAAAACCGCAAGAGTGCGTTGATTATGTACAGAACAAGGTTTTTGCAATTGATTTTGACGAAAAGGCTGTCCGTGTAGCAAGAACTTTGAATTTGATTGCTGGTGATGGGCAGACAAATGTTTTGCACCTTAACACATTGGATTACGAGCGTTGGGACGAGAACTTGAAAGACGAAAATTGGCAGGAAACATATTTCAACGGTTGGAACAAGTTGAAAAAGATGCGTTTGGACAAGTCTTCTAATCGCGATTTCAAATTTGACATACTAATGGCAAATCCGCCGTTTGCTGGCGATATTAAGGAAAGCCGTATCCTGTCCAAATACGAATTGAGCAAAAACTCGGCAGGGAAAATGGCAAGTAAGGTTGGTCGCGACATTCTTTTCATCGAGCGTAATCTTGATTTTCTAAAACCTGGTGGGCGTATGGCTATTGTATTGCCACAAGGACGATTCAATAATAGCAGCGACAAATATATCCGTGATTATATTGCCGAGCGTTGCCGTATTTTGGCGGTGGTCGGTTTGCATGTAAATGTTTTTAAACCGCATACAGGAACAAAGACAAGTGTTCTTTTTGTTCAGAAATGGGACGATGAATTATGCCCGAAGAAAGATGATTATCCGATTTTCTTTGCCACTATGCAGGAACCGAGCAAGGACAACAGCGGGGAAAAGATTTTTGTGAAAAAAGGTGATTTTCCGCATGTGGAGACGCAAAATTTTGCGTCTTTACAAAACAGTGTTGTTTGTGATCCTCCTGCACATTATGATGTGTCTACAAAGGAGACTAACGAATATCTTTTGGATTCGCACGGGCATCTTATCGTAAAGCACGACCTTTTCAATCATGATGGATTGACCAAGGATGGCATTGCAGAAGCTTTTGCTGAATTTGCCAAGAAAGAAGGGTTAAGTTTTTTTTGAGTAGCCCTTTCAACGAGGAGAAGTATAAGCAATTGTTGGAAGGGCTGGAGATTGCAATTGTTAATTTTTCTGAATTATCGAAGGTTATTGATTATAGAATTGAAGCAGAATATTTTGCACATCGGTTTTTGGAAATAGATAGTGTTCTGTCCCAAATTAAAACTATACCATTTACTCAGGTTGCAACTTTCATCAACGGAAGACCATATAATTCCGATTGTTTTAATATTTCCGAGGGCGTTCGAATTTCCAAAATTGGAGATGTAACAAATCTACGAAATATTTCAGAATGGGAATATGTAACATTTGATGAGTTTAGGAAACAAAAAGGGAAGCTTCTTATAGATGGAGATATATTGATGACTTTAACTGGGGATCCGCCAGATGTTGGAAAAGTCAATTATATTCATAAACCTATAAATGCTAGTTGGAATCAGCGAGTTGCAAAAATAAGAGTAAAGTCAAAACAGATTTTTTATGAAAGTAACGATGTCTTATTTGCTGTTTTATCAACAGAATTCGTTAGAGCACAATTAGAGCGATATGCAAAAGGTATAAGACAACGAAATCTTGGTAATGAAAGTTTGGATAGACTATTACTTCCAATTCTTTCGGGCAACACACAGAAAATGATAGAAGAGAGTATAAAACACTCTTATTTGTCTTTGTCTAAATCACAACGCATATATAAAGAAGCCGAAAATCAACTATTAAATGAACTTGGTTTAAAAGGTTGGCTCACCAATAATGCCCCTATCAACATAAAGCAATTAAAAGAATCGTTCCTAGCAAGCGGAAGATTGGATGCTGAGTATTATCAGCAGAAGTATGAGGATTATACCTGTTTCATTAGAAAGTACAAGAATGGGACAGATGCTTTGGGAAACATCTGCACATTGAATGAAAAGAATTTCAATCCAGTAGATAATAGTGAATACAAGTATATCGAACTAAGTAACATTGGTAATTCTGGAGAAATTACAGGATGTATCACTTCAATAGGAGCAGAATTACCATCAAGGGCAAGAAGGCTTGTACATACAAATGATATTATTGTATCATCTATTGAAGGTTCTTTACAAAGTGTAGCATTAGTTACTGAAGAATATGATAAAGCAATTTGTTCAACTGGTTTTTATGTTGTCAAATCGGACACGATTAATCCTGAAACCTTACTAGTGCTGTTCAAATCAGCACCAATGCAAAATTTATTAAAACAAGGCTGTTCGGGTACAATACTAACTGCAATTGGACGCAATGAATTTCAAAACATTGTGATGCCCAAAATCAGAAATGAGGTTCAAATAGAAATTGCAGATCATGTACAAAAGAGTATTTCCTTACGCAATGATGCAAAACGATTGCTTGAAGAAGCAAAGATGATGGTTGAAAGTGAGATTGAATCATAATGCAATTCCCTAATGTGTAAGGCAAAGTATTTCGTTATGCTTCGCCTTACGCATATTTTATCCTCAAATTGCCAAGCGAAATTGCCTCAAATTGCCAAATAAAATTGCCTCAAATTGCCAAATTGGAATGGGTAAGTACTTGATTGTAATCTATTTGGCTTGCTTTCAAAATCTTGTGGTTTTTGTGTAAATTTTTGGCGGTTCCCACAAAATCCGCCAAAATATTTTGCATATAAAAAATAAGTAGTAATTTTGTTGAAAATTGAAATGTTATGACTACACAAGCTATGCAGGAGATTATTGCCGAGTACTTCAAGACGCAACCTGTTTTGAAGGCATGGCTTTTTGGCTCGTTTGCACGGGGAGAGGAAACTCCGCAAAGCGATGTGGATATATTGTTTGTTCCCGACCGTTCCGGAAAGCCGTTTACCCTTTTTACAATGGGAGGAATGTATATGGACTTGAAAGAATTGCTCGGCCGTGAAGTTGATTTGGTTGAAGATGGTTCTTTGCGCCCATACGCAGCCGAAACTGCAAATCGTGATAAAAAACTGATTTATGAGAGAAAGAGCTAGAGATAAAGGCAGATTGCAAGACATAATCGAATATTCAAACAATGTCACAATGCTGATTGATGGTTATTCCTTTGAAAGTCTTGTTTCCGACAAGCGAACATATTATTCAGTGATGAAGAATGTGGAGATTGTTGGCGAAGCTGCATATATGCTTTCTAAAGCATTCAAGGATGCTCATCCTGAAACACCATGGAAAATTGTACAGGGAATGCGTCATGTATTGGTTCACGATTATGCGAACGTTGTTTCTGAGACTCTCTACGATACCGCTGTCAATAGTATTCCTGAGCTTCGTAAGCAAGTTGAAAAATACCTTGCCGAAACGAATTGGGACGAATGGGAGGCGACAGAAGACACTAGCATTGCTAAAGATGATGCTACAAACACCGAAATTGCCCGCAGAATGAAAAACGATGGGATGGATGCATCGTTAATCTCGAAGTACACTGGACTATCTGTGGAAGAAGTAGAGAAAATATAGTCTTGCTATCCTGTGAGATTTGAACCCAAGAAACAATTATAAACGGCGAAGCCATTCAAACCTATAAGCTCTCAACCGGCATCAGTCACATAGACCGCCCCTTCGATACTTCGACAAGCTCAGCAAGCGAAGCTCAGGGAGCTAGATGCATAGAAACGGCGTTAGCCTAATGGGCTAAAGGAAGAGAAGGCTAAAAGTCTAATTGTCGTGCAGAAGACCTGTTCAACGGAAGACCTGCCTAGCTGTCCGCAAGACTGCGAGCCTGTTAGACTGTTAGACTTTAAGCCTGCAAGCCCCAAACCTAGAAACGGCGTCAGCCATTCAAACGCCGTAGGCATTCAAACATAGAAACTTTTTAACGGCGTCAGCCTAAACGAACTTCACTGCTGTTCCGTAGGCAACTATTTCGGCTGCGCCTTCCATAACTGCCGAGGTGCAATAACGCATTCCGATAACAGCGTCAGCGCCAAGAGATTCTGCTTCCTTTGTCATGCGTTCTGTTGCAATGCTGCGTGCTTCGATAAGCATATCGGTGTATCCTTGTATTTCACCACCTACTATCGTTTTCAATCCAGCCAGGATGTCGCGTCCGATGTGCTTCGACTGTACTACTGTTCCCTTTACTATTCCCAAAACTTCAAAGTTTTTTCCTGGAATTGTGTCAATGCTTGCTAATAACATAACTTTATTTTTTTTCGATTAATACTATTTTCGGTTGTCAAATACCCATTTCAAATTGTTGTCGCTGAATGCGATAGGGCATACGGAAATGTGGTCGCAATCCTTTTCGACAATGAAATTTATTGTTCCGCCATATTTCTGCGTTTCCTTGATTGTCGGCTTTACCAACGAAACTTTTGCTTTGTCGTCCTTTCCTGCCATAACACAGCACAAAGCAGTCTGGGCAATGTTTTTTGGATATGCGTTGCGTGGATACGATGCTACCGCCATTGCTGCGGCAAAAGTGTCGGGATAGTCGGAAATCATACGCCAAACGCCTGCGCCACCGCTCGAATAGCCGAAGATGTAAACGCGTTTGCTGTCAATGTTGCTGTTATCGGCTATAAGCTTGTCAATTAGCTGTTTGAGGGCAGTGCTAGTTTTTCCGTCGTAGTCGTGCCAGAAGTGGTCTTTGTCGCATTGCGGGGCAACGACAATGGATTTTATGCTGCTTTTTTCCAGATAGTTGACAATGGCGCGTATTGCAGTGCCACGAATCTGCGACTTGTTGTCGTCGCCACGACGCGAACCACCGTGCAGGAAAATCACCAATGCCGACAGCCCGCCTTCGTTTTGGCAAAGTGAGGCTTCGCGATATGGAAGCGTTATGCTTTCGTTTGAGAATGAACGGAATGCAAATTTGCGATAGTATTCGGCGTTGCCTGTAGTGTCATAACTTTGTTGCGAATAAAGCGACAAAAGTGTTGCAAAAATTGCGACAATAGTGGTTACTGCTTTTCTCATTTCAGTTCAATAATTTCATTTTTGCAGTTTGGAATTTCAATTTTTTGTGGTTTTGCATCAAAAATGCCATATATTGACGAACCAGAACCCGACATTTGAGCGAAAACAGCCCCATCTTCATATAGTTTCTGCTTGATTTCCATAAGCACTGGATTTTGGGCAAAAACGGTCGGTTCAAAGTCGTTCTTGATTCTGTCTTTCCATTGTTCCAAAGGAAGTTTTAGCGACTCCTCTAACTTGAACTCAGGCTCCATTGGATGACAGTTTGCGTAAGCCCGCGCTGTATTGACCGAAATTTGCGGAATTGCAAGCACAAGCACTTTTCCAGACAGATTTATGCCGGTCTCATGGAAAATATTTCCAGTTCCCTCGGCTAACATCGGTCGGTTGTGTATGAAAAATGCGCAGTCGGCACCCAAACGAGAGGCGTATGCAACCATTTGTTCCGTGGAGAGTTTCAATGAAAACATATCGTTGAGCATCTTTATTGTGAACGCAGCATCAGCCGAACCTGCACCAAGTCCGCTTCCGAAAGGTATGTGCTTGTACAGCACAAACTTTACAGGAGGCAGGTCGAAATCGTCCTTTAGCATCTTGTACGCCTTGAAGCACAGATTTTTCTCGGTTTCGCAGTCGATTTTTATGCCTCGATTGTCAAAAACAAACTCGTCGGACGGCATTATTTCCATTGCATCGGTTATGTTTATCGGATAAAATAATGTGCGAATGTCGTGGTATCCGTCTGAACGGCGACGAACAATGTCAAGCCCTATGTTTATCTTTGCATTAGGGAAACAGATTACTTTGTCTATCATATTGTTACTCGTCCTTGTGTGAGCGACAGGTCTTTTATCTCCTGCGTCAGTTCGTTAATTCTTTTTAGGATTTCAAATGTCTTTTGGCTGCAAATGGTATAATTATTCTTAATTTCGGCTATATCTGCCGATAAATTCTCCTTTTCTGCCTCATCGCCAGCCTCGTACTTTGCTTCAATGGATTCCAAATCGGATTTTAGTTTTTTCTCGGCTTCCATCTGGGCCTTTAGCTCTGCCGAAAGTTTCATTTTTTCATCTTTGCGAAGTTCCATTATGTATTTTGAATACACATCAAGAATTATTTCCGATATCCTGAAATCCTCCTTATAGTATGCAGAACCATGCCTTGTCCACATTTGGCTGAGTTCGTACGATGGCGAGCAGGCGTTGGCAGCCACACTGCTTACTGCTGGATCAGAACTATTTATAAATTCCTTTTCCGAAATTTCACGTCCGTTGCATACCGCATCCGATATTTCTGCAAAAATTTGCTGGTTAATGTTGTTGCGCAGTTTTGTTACATTGCTTTTCATCAAAAGGCCGACCATAAGTTCCGCCGCCTTCAGCATCTGCGGATTATCCTTGTTGCGGTCAAATGGATTTGCAATCATTTTGTTTCCATACAAAAGCAGAATCCTTATAATTTCATGTTCCTTTGTAAGCAATGCTAGCTCTTTGTTTCCAGTTGCCGACGGGACAACCTTTGTGGGCTGTACCACTTGTTCGGGCTTTGGTTGCTGAGGTTGTAATGTCGGCTGCTTGCTGTCCATGATTTTTTTCTTTCTGAATTTCATCAGTTCGGCAAACAGTGTATTTTCATCAATTTCAAGGATTTTACTACATTCCTGAAGATAAACAGTCTGTTTTATCTGGTCATCAATTACAGAAATGGTCTTTACGATGTCAGTTATCATGGCAGCACGTTTCAGCGGATCCTTGTCTGCTTCCTGCTTCGAGAGCCTTGATTTAAAACTTATAAAATCCTCCTCGTGGCTTCTTAAATATTCTATAGTCTTTTCGCTGCCATTGTTCTTTGCAAACGAATCAGGGTCATCACCATCGGGAAATAGGACGACACGCACATTAAGCCCTTGAGCCAGAATCATATCAATACCACGTATCGAAGCA
Source organism: Bacteroidales bacterium (assembly GCA_017645925.1). Classification (GTDB taxonomy): domain Bacteria; phylum Bacteroidota; class Bacteroidia; order Bacteroidales; family ML635J-15; genus Bact-19. The sequence continues at coordinate 5,619 of JAGCNN010000288.1, read as the reverse complement.
TGGATTCCAGCGCTGTCGCCATCGTAAAGTACGGTTATGTCTTCTGTAAGCTTGTGAATTGTGCGAATTTGGTCTTCGGTAAGTGATGTTCCCGACGATGCCACCACATTTTTCACCCCGGCCATATACAATGATATCACATCGGTATAGCCTTCAACCAAGTAGCATTTTTTCTGCCTTACAATCTCGTTACGTGCTTGATATATACCATATAATGTTTTCTTCTTGTCGTAAATTTCCGATTCCGGCGAATTAAGGTACTTGATGTTTACTCCTTTTGTGCGAGAGTCGAGTACACGTCCACCGAAACCTATTACCTGTCCTGTTATGCTGTAGAATGGAAACATTACGCGCCCAATGAAGAAATCGTATTTCCTCTGAGTTTTCTCGTCAACCTTTGTCAGTCCAGTACGAACCATAAAGTCGAGCTTGTAACCGTTTTTCAATGCTTCATCGGTGAATGCCGTACCTTTCTGAAGGCTGTAGCCAAGTCCAAAGGTCTTAATCGCCTCATCGGTAAAACCACGTTCACGGAAATATGATAGACCTATTATGCCATCAGGTTCGTTCAACAGGTTGTTCTGGAAATATTTGGCAGCATATTCGTTTAGCACGCGCATACTTGCGAGGTCGTCGTTCTTTTGTTGTTCTTCGGGCGACAATTCCTTCTCAACGACTTCGATGCCATATTTTCTTGCTAGGTATTTCAGTGCTTCCGTATAGCTCATCTGTTCGTGCTTCATGACAAATGTAACTACGTTTCCAGCCTCGCTACAGCCAAAACACTTGAATATTCCTTTTGAGGGACTTACGATGAAAGACGGGGTTTTCTCGTTGTGGAAGGGACAGCAACCTATGTAGTTGGCACCACGCTTCTTGAGGCTTACAAAGTCTTGAATGACCTCCACAATGTCAGCGGCATCCACTATTCTTTCTTTGGTTGTCTGGTCTATCATCGTTAAAACTCAAATTCTGTTTTGCAAAATTAATTCAAAAAATCATACGTAAAACAAAGAATGCCCAATTTTTATAATCGGGCATTCTAAAAATATCACATAAAATACTTACAAATCCATCTATTTCCCTTTTGCCGACTCTATCAAAGCCTTTATCGGGGCAATACCGAGATGCGAACTTTGTTCTATTGCCTTCAACACAGCACCGCCGCCCGTAAATATGTAGTAGTCCTTGCTGTCGAGTGCCATAATGTACAAACCGGGCAACAATCTCTTGAGTTCCTGCATTGTATCGCCGCCACCATACAATTTAACAGCCTGCGGATTCTGGTCGATGATAGTATCAAGCGCTATTGTTCCTTCGTTGAAATGCGGAACGAACCCCATAACGGCATTTACAAAGATTGTCTTAGCAGAATGGAAAACATCGATGATTTCTGGCTCATCGTAGCAACGTGGGTCAACATCCATAACCCAGTTGAATTCCGTACCCGGAGCAACCTTGCGGATGTCGTGGATTCTGTACTTGCCCTCTACCCTTTCGCCAAACACATCCGATTCGCAGATAATAGGCATTTCAACGACCTTACCAGGGTACTGCTTTGCGAAATCAACAAATTCCTTTGCAAGCTTTACATCATCCTCCTCTACGCCCTTAATCTTGAAACCGTATTTTGCACATAGGTATGCATTGTAAATTACACCGCCAAGAACAAGTTTGTCAGCCTTCTTCAACAGAGCATACAAAGAATCAATCTTTGTATCGAACTTACTACCTGCCACAACAGCAACAAACGGACTTTCTGCATCGAAAATACGATTCAGGTTCTCTATTTCCCTCTGCATAAGGAAACCTGCATACGATGGCAAATACTTCGTAACACCAACCGTTGAAGCGTGAGCCTGCCAGCTGCCGAATGCATCGTTAACATAAATGTCGGCAAGACCTGCAAGCTGGTTTGCAAACCTGTCCTGCTCCTCTCCTTTTGCCTCTTCGCCCGTAAACCAACGTGTATTTGGCAAATAAATCATATCCACATCGTGGTTGCGCAAACGGCGTATGCTGTGGTTTACATTTGTCTCGATGCTGAGATAGCCGTTATCTTCGTGCGAATAGAAATCCGGAACTTCTATCTTAATGTGCAACTTGTCCTCAAGATAATCAACTATCGGCTGGACAGAAGTCTTGGCATCAATCGTAATCTTGCCGGTCTTCTTGTCCTTGGGACGACCGACGTGCGTCATTAGTATTATCTTTCCGCCTTTGGAAAGTATGTAGAACAATGTGCCAAATGTAGCATCAATTCTGTACGGGTCGTGTATTACGCCCGATTTCACTACGTTATGGTCAACTCTGACAAGCACAATCTTGCCTTTCAGGTCTGCTTCTTGAATCAATGGGAGTCTGTTATCCATATATAAATTTGTTTTAAAGTTTGAAGGCATAAATATAAACAAAAAAGCGATACAAACAAAATTGTATCGCTTTTTTTTAGTTATCGTAGCAACATTACCGTTCCCGTCTTCTCGTAATCTATTCCAAACATATCCTTGAAATAGATTCGCCATGTATATACACCTTCGGGACAAGGACGTGTTCCATCTGTACCATCCCATTCTTCCTCCAATTTGGTTGACCGGTACTGGATAGCGCCCCAACGGTCATATATTATTATAAGGTAGCTGTTTGGATCGATGGAATTTCCGAATATGCGGAATGTTTCATTTATTTCATCGTTGTTAGGCGTGAAAGCTGTAGGAGCAAATATATTATACTCGTTAGAAACCTGAATGTCAACTCCTGCGGTGTCGGTACAGCCGTACAACGAAGTTGTTGTCAGTACAACGTGGTAATATCCCGGCATTGTATAGGTGTGAACCGGACTTGACGAAGAAGATGTTGTATTGTCACCGAAATCCCACAAGTTCCAGAATCCGCCGTGCGAATAGTTGGTGAAATTGACAATAGGACTTGACATTGAAATATTAGCCCTGTCAACCCTGAAATCAGCCTCAGGAATAGCAAACACCGTAATTGTAATTGATGTGTCGCGCCTGCAACCCTGATACGAAGTAACTTCAAGACTTACGTTAAACAAGCCCGAATTGTTGAAGGTATGCTTCGGATTCTTTGCAAACGACATATTCTCGAAATCGCCATCATCAAAGTTCCACAAATACGACTGTCCAACATCGGGAGTATTTTCCCTGAACGAAACATTCAGAGGAGCACAACCCTCAACAACATCAGCTGATATATTGAGAGGCACTTCCTCGAATGTACGTATCTCAATCGGAACAACAACGCTGTCGTACCTACAACTATCGTATGCCACAAAATTGAACACCGTATCAAAATCTACAATAGGCTCAAACGGCATCTTCAGAGGTTCGCCATTGACATACAAATCGTCAACAGTTATTCCACCTCCTGAAACTCTCACATCAAATTCAGCAAGGGTACCCGGGCAAACAAGAGTGTCGGACAGCAGCAAAACATCAAGCGATATAGGATCGTTTACGGAAACTGTAACATCAAGTTCTGCACTCGAGCAGTTGGTTGCATCTACCACCGAAGCATAATAGGTAGTAGTTTGCAGCGGAGTTACTTCTGTTGACATACCGCTTTCGCCATTGCTCCACAATATAGTATAAGGTGGCACACCTCCCGAAACTATTCCGACACCAATCTGCGTTGTCATACCATAACATATAGTGAAGTCGTCCATCATCTGGATATAGAACGGTTCGGGTTCTCCAACGACATAAGTATATTCATTATGGCAGAAATTAGCATCGGTTACTGTCACTGTGTAAGTGCCTGCAGGGACACCAACAAGGTTCTGCTGCCACAATCCATTTGACCACTCATAATGATATGGTTCGTAACCGCCATCAGCAGTAAACATCACATCACCGTCGCTATATCCGTTGCAAGAAGCGTCCCTACCCGAAATCTGTCCTGTCAACGGGAATTCCGACTGGTAAATGTGTACGGTATCGTATGCAAGACAACCGTTTTCATCGTTGATAGTAACCGAATACAAACCCGGCACAAGCTGGTCGATGTCCTCAGAGATAGCACCAGTATTCCATGTATAATAATAAGGTGGAGTTCCGCCGAAGACATTCAGGTCGCATACGCCATTGCCTTCGCCATAGCACCTTACATTGGTTGGCGTTATGTCGCCGTGCAACGGCAATGCAGGCTGATGTATCTGAGCCATAGCATATTCTACACAGTTGTGAGCATCCGTTACCGTTACAATGTAGAATCCAGCATATAGATTCGACAAATCTTCGGTAACTTCGCCATTATTCCATTGATACGAATAAGGTTCTGTTCCACCAGTTACCGTCAAGTCAATGCTACCAGAATTTTCAGCATAGCACCTTACATCGCGTGCATCAAGTGTCAGCACAAGAGGTTCGGGCTGCTCAACAACATAGGTTGATATTACAAAACATCCGTTGGCATCAGTTATAGTCACCGTGTATGCTCCAGCTCCGATATTATGCAAATCCTGAACTGTATAACCATTTGACCAATAGTAAGTGTAAGCAGGAGTACCTCCAGCTACCGAAATATTGATAGAACCATCCCTCATTCCGTAGCAACTTATGTGCTGAATATAAACATCGGTTATCTCAAGAGGAGCATCAGGCTCATCAACAAAAACTTGGTCTTCGTGTTCGCAGCCAAGGGCATCGGTTACCGTTACCGTATATAAACCGGCCGTAACTCCCTGAGGATTCTGCTGCGTACTACCATTAGACCATGCAAAAGAATAAGGAGGCACACCGCCATAAACAGTAACATAAAGGTTTCCTGTCGCATCGCCATGGCAAAGAACATCATCTGCTCTTGTTATACTTTCCAAAGGTGAATTGGCTTCAAGGATATTTGCTTCGCCAGCAACCGAACAACCGTAAACATCAGTCAAGGTTATGTAGTAGTAGCCAGAATATACGTTTATTTCATCAGTTGGACCAGCATGAACATTGATTGTTCCCTCCGAATATTCCCAAGTATAATTAGGAGCACCATTTATTGCTGTTACAGAAATCACACCCGAATTGTCGCCGTAGCAGATTACATTCGACGAGTTAACGTCAATGTCAAGTACTGGACGCGGATGCAACCAAGTTCCAGGGAAGGTAACATTGTACTGGTTTGCAGGGAACTGCAAATCCCATTCGTGATCTATACCAAGAAAATCCAAATCCACATCAAACAAATCAAATGTCTCGTCAATCAATGCCCCGCAATCGGTTGGAATACATATTTCGAATCGGCTGTCGCCAGCTCGTGTACTTGGCGTCTCGCTATATCTTTCCACATCAATGCCAACCAGTTCGTAGGATGAAGCCAAAGCTTCCTCGTCAATTTCGTAACCACCTTCTATGTCAGGCAAACGGAATTCTGGAACAGTAACCGTACTGAACAGATTATCAAATCCGGGGATGCTGATTTGAATATGCAACACCTGCAAGTTAATTCCAAAACGGAGATTATTATATGTATGGTTACGGAAACCGCTATGGATATTATAAGTAACATCGTAAACCTGCAGTGAATCCCACCCATAACACGGATAAGTAATATACAAATCGTTGTTTACCTTAAAGGTAATATTATCAGACTCGCCTTGCTGCACCACAT
>JAGCNN010000287.1 GCA_017645925.1 Bacteroidales bacterium | reverse complement strand
TTCCCTTTCTTCTTGTATGTTGTCAGATTAGCTTCGCTGAGCTGAAGGTACTGAAACAAGTTCAGAATGACCATGAGAGTCAATACAAAATCGTCAATTCCTTTGCATATTGTCAGCCAAATCGTAAATCGTAAATCCAAAATCGTAAATAAAGTTGTAATTTTGTGCCCAAATTAAATTTTATGTCATCATTTGAAGATTTTGGGCTAAACGAAAAATTGTTGGCCGCTATAAGGAAGCGCGGGTTTGAAGCGCCTACACCTATTCAGGAAAAAGTAATTCCACAGTTGTTATCATCCGAGAAGGATATTATCGGTTTAGCGCAGACGGGTACTGGAAAGACTGCTGCATTCGGTTTGCCGATAATCGAAAGGATAGACGCTAAGTCGCAGCACACACAGGCGATTGTGCTTTCGCCTACGCGCGAACTTTGCGTTCAGATTGCCAAGGATTTGGTTTCGTTTGCCGAATTTTTGCCAGATGTGAAGATTGTAGCTGTGTATGGCGGTGCTTCAATCGAACCGCAGATAAAGTCGCTGAAGGCAGGTGCGCACATTGTCGTGGGAACACCGGGTCGTGTGATGGATTTGATTGAACGCAAAGCTTTGAAAATTGGTAAGATAAAGACTTTGGTGCTCGATGAGGCAGACGAAATGCTCGACATGGGATTCAAGGAAGATTTGGACAATATCCTGTCAACTACGCCCGACTTCAAGCAGACACTTTTGTTTTCGGCAACTATGCCCGACGATATCCGCCGCATAGCCGAGGACTACATGATGCAGCCATTGGAAATTTCGGTAGGAAAGAAAAATTCCGGTGCCGAAAATGTTGACCATGTGTATTATCTCGTCAGTGCAAAGAACCGCTATCTTGCTCTGAAGCGCGTAGTTGACATCAATCCGAACATCTACGGAATTGTCTTCTGCCGTACCCGCAAGGAAACTCAGGAAGTTGCCGACAAGTTGATTCAGGATGGTTACAATGCTGATTCTCTACATGGCGATTTGTCGCAGGCGCAGCGTGACATGGTAATGGCTAAGTTTCGTTCAAAACATTTGCAGATTCTTGTTGCTACTGACGTGGCTGCGCGCGGAATCGATGTCAACGACCTAACGCATATCATCAACTATAATCTTCCCGACGAGCGCGAAACATATATCCACCGAAGCGGACGAACAGGTCGAGCAGGTAAACGTGGAATGTGCGTTACGATAGTCCATACACGCGAGGAACACAAAATTCGTGAAATAGAAAAATTGCTCAAGAAGGAGATTGTCCGCAAGAAAATTCCTGATGGCAAGGAAATATGCATGATTCAACTTATGTCGATGATTGACAAGGTGATGGCGATAGAAACCATTGACAACCAGATAAAGGAATTTCTTCCTGCCATTATGCTCAGGTTGCAGTCGCTCGATAGGGAAGAACTTATAAAGAGGTTTGTCTCAACCGAGTTCAATCGCTTCCTTAACTACTACAAGGGTGCAGCCGACATAAATATCTACGACAAGGACAAGAAGGGCAAAGGTCGCAAGCAGGAAGAGAAGAAAGGTGGTTCGCGTAGGTCGGGTGACGATAAGTTTGACAAGCGCAGTCGCAAGATGAAATATACGAAGTTCTTCATTACGGTAGGCGAGAAGGACGGTCTTACAAAGATGAAACTGATGGATGTCATCAATTCGAGCGATTTGCTTGCAGGTGCCGAAGTAGGCAAGATTGAGATTCTTACAGGACATACGTTCTTCGAGGTTGATTCCGATTTGCAGGAAAAGGTCTTGAAAGTTTTCAAGAACCGCAGGTTTATGGGAAAGAGGCTGAAGATAGAGGTGAAATCGGGAAAGGGAAAGTAGGAGAGTGCACTGTGTTTCTAAGTTTCTATGGCTAAAGCCGTTTCTATGCCTGCGGCGTTTCTTTGGCTTCGCCGTTTGAATGTTTCAATGCCTACGGCGTTTCTTGTTGCTTCTTATATGCCAAGCATTATTGATGGCTCTATGTCTAGTTTTTGGCACATTGTTCGAGCAAGTGATAACGATGGTTCTGTTTTTCCGTGCATTATCTCGCTCAGTCGTGGCGCACTTATGCCTAATAGTTTGGCTAATTTGCGTTGGTTAAGTCCCATTTCGTACATCCGAAGTTTTATGATGTCGATAAATGATGGTGTTTCAATAGGATAGTGAATATCTTCATAATCTGCCACCAAGTCTGACAGCAAGGATAATTCTATTTTTTCTGGAGAATCATCAGGAATATCGTCGCCCCAAGTTTTAGGAAGAAGTTCTTCTATGCGAGCCAGCATTGCCTTATATTCTTTCTCATCTTTAATTTCTCTCATAATTATATGTTTTTCTCCTGTCTGATTTTCAATTAGCCTCTTTTTCCTCCTCATATATCACCATCTCCACATTGTATGGCGGACGGTTTTTCACTTCGCTGTAGATGCGGCCGATGTATTCTCCGATGATTCCTATCGACATTATTATTATTGAGCCGAGGAACCAAATGGAGGCAATAAGCGAAGTCCAGCCCTTGACACTTTCGCCGCCAAGGTACGACCACAGCACATAGATGAATGAGGCTATGCTTATGAAGAAACTTAATACACCAACGAAGAAAATCAGTCGCAACGGTCTGGTGCTGAATGATGTTATGCCGAAAAGTGCGAGGTTTGTCATTTTGCCGAGCGAGAATTTTGATTTGCCTGCAATGCGTTTCTGCCTGTCGTACTGGATGGTGCAGTTATTGAAGCCCATTGAAGGGATTATTCCGCGAAGGAAAATGTTTTTCTCCTTGTAGTTAAGCAGGGCGCATATTGCTTTTTTCGACATCAGGCGGAAATCGGCATGGTTGGGGATGGTCTTTGTGCCGAGCAACGACATGAACCTGTAGAAGAATCCAGCCGACCAGCGTTTTAGGAAGTTGTCGGTTTTGCGAGAGTTGCGTACGCCATATATTATTTCGTAGCCTTCGTTGAACTTGTCAACCATGCTGTCGATGGCGTTGATGTCGTCCTGCAAGTCGGCATCGATGCTTATGCATGCATCGCATTTGTCCGATACGAACTTCAAACCTGCGAGCAGGGCGTTCTGGTGGCCGTTGTTGCAGGATAGTTTCAGTCCGCAGAAAGTTTTGTCGGTGCGGCAAAGCTGCGATATGATGTCCCAAGTGCGGTCGGTACTGCCGTCATCGATAAAAAGGATGAAACTGTCGCTGGAGATTTTCCCCGAATCGGCGAGCGATTTTATCTTGTCGCTGATGATTGCCGGGCTTTTCTCCAGTACGGCTTCCTCGTTGAAGCAGGGTACTATGACTGAAAGTTTGTTCATTGGGTGCAAAGGTAAAGAAAGATTTGGTAATTTGAAGATTCAAAGATTCAAAAATTTATGCAGCAGATTGTCCATTACCATTCTCCTAAAATATAATTGTTGAAAACTTGTTGATAATTAAATTTATTTCAATAGTTTTGCAATGTATTATACGCTATTATGGCGAAAGTGTAACTTGTTGAAAGAGTTAAAGAAAATATTTTTAGTATTGGCATTTTTGCTGTTGGTCTGTGTCGGAAATTTGTCGGCGCAGTATGCAAAACTAGTGGACAGCAAGAAGTACACAAAGACGGAAATGTCTTTGTTCAATGCAAGCGTTGATTATTTTGAGTCAGCCGACTATACCAATGCCTATATGGGATTTTCGCAATTGCGTAGCTGGTATGCTTCTGATCCTGTTTTTAGCTATTATTGTGGCGCTTCGATGGTTATGCTTAGGATAGAGTACGACAAGGCTATAAAATACCTTCTTCTTGCATACGACAACAAGCTCTACGAATCCGATTATTATCTCGGACTTGCATATCATCGCAAGTATTTGTTTTCCAGGGCGATTACATATTATACTCGTTACAAGGACTATCTTGTGGAGACGACCAAGGGCAAGTCGCCAAATATTGCAGAAGTCGCTATGTTGACAGAAAAGGCAAGCATGGCAAGGACATTGGGGCAGGAGTCTTATGTTCTGAAGGTTATGACCAACAGCAAGGTGAAGCGAAGCAACTTCCATTTCTCGTATGGACGAAAAATTCTTGATGGCAACTTGGTGGTCAAGCCGGATTTCTTCAAGATGCGTAACGATAAGAACAATAAGGACATTGATCTTGTGTATGTGCTTGATACAATAGCATTTGTGAGTTCGTATGGAAACGATATGAAGACAGGTCTGGACTTGTATTTTTCGACGAAGACCGAAGAAGGCTGGTCGCCGTTGCGATTGTTGCCTGGCAAGGTGAATACATCTTCCGATGAGGCTTTTCCGTTCCTGTCTGCCGATGGTACTCTGTATTTTGCTTCCAAAGGTCATAATAGTATTGGTGGATACGATATTTTCAAGTCGGAGTATGATGTTGTGGCTGGCGAGTGGCAGGAACCTGTAAATCTTGGCTTTCCGATAAATACGCCATACGATGATTTTATGTATGCCATCGAGTCAAATGGTAATTCTGCCTTTTTTGCATCCGACAGAACCTCAAAGGACGGTCAGGTTATGGTATGCCGCTATATAGTTGAGGAAGAGCCGACAAAAGTACATATTGAAACAGAAGAGCATCTTGCCGAGCAGGCCGATTTGCCTGTAACTCCTGGCGCTGAGGCCGAATATAACCGTATTTTGCAGGAGCAGAAAGAGAAAGAAAATGAGCAAAAAGACAGTACTGCTGTTGTGGTTCAGGAGGTTAAGCATGAACTTGATACAACCGACATGTTTGTTTCGACTAAGACTATGCTTGATGAAAAGGTTGATGCCATTTCGGATTTTCAGGATTATTCCAAGAAACTTAATGCCTATGCAAGGATAACGTCTGCTAAAATAAGGAATTTGCGCGAATCAGGTGCCGATAATGTTTCATCTTCGGAAATTACCAATATGGCAAATTCGGTTATTGTTTACTATGATTTGGCGCAGAAGTTCAATTCGGTTTACAACACAGCGAAGCCAACTCTCGACTATTGTACAAAGGAGATGGAGTTCTTGAATAAGCTTGAGACTGGCAGTAGCGAGTATCAGTTTAAGTTGCAGAATTTGAGTGTTTCGGTTGAGAAGGTCAATGCAAAGTCGCCTTTGGATGAACTTATTGCTGAAAAAAAGAACGAGAAGAAGCAAGCTGAGGACGCGCTCAAGAAATTTGGTAAGAACATGAAGAAGGACCAGAAAACTTTGAGTGAAATAAACGCCAAGCTTGAAACCAAGATGCAGCAGATTCAGAACGAAACCGATCCTGTGATGCGTGAAAGGTATGTGAACGAGCACAAGGCTTTGGAAAACGCGAAGGTAGATGCGGTCAGGAGTATAAAGAATATGCAGATTGAGGCTAAGCGTTTGAATACTATGATTGCGCGTGCTACCGAGTCGATAAAAATGTTGGAAAGCATTGATAATATTCTGGAAAATCTTGATTTGAGTGAACTTGATGATACAGATGATGTTGATGTAAACGATATTTTATCTTTGAAGAATTTCGTAAGCGAAGAGGACCATAAGGTAAATGACGAGTATGAGAAGATGGTTGAGGAAGACGAAAGTATGTACTCGGAAAAGATTGATTATGATTCTATTGTTGCGAATAAACATGATGATTCCGGGGTTTCAAAAAAGGAGGTGGCTGTATACAAGGATTATATGTCGGCATCAACTTCTAATGTTGTGGAAAAGTTGGCGAAGCGTGATTCTTTGAATAGCGAAAAGTCGAGGTTGGAGTCTCTGTTTGATGTTGCGGAAACCGATGACGAGAAAGTGGAACTTTTGGATAGGATAAATGATATTCAGAAGCAAATCACGGAAAAGGATAAGGAGATAGAGTCCGATTTGGCATACGAAACGAATCCTGAAGTATCGAGGGCTATTGACGATTATAATAGCATGAGGCAGGTGAAAGTAAATTCCGAAGATTGGCCGGATTTGATTTCTTCTACTCAGGATTTAATAGAAAAATCGCATAAAATAGAATCTCAAATTGCTGAAAGCCAAAATAATACAACAACAAGTCCCGATAAGTTGAAGTTATTGGAAAAGATAAAGTCAGATGTTGATAATCAAATAGTTGATAAGGTTGATGAGATGCGTGGAATTTTGGTTGCTCAGCAGTCGGGAAAGAAGGATATTGCAGCTTTGAATGGCGAGATTTCCAAGATTCGTTCGTCAGTCAATGGCAAGGCTGCAGAAGGGGAGGTCAAGAAGGATGTAAGTTCTGCCTCGAAGAAAGTAGAAGAGGCGAAGCGAGGAAATTCGGATTCGGGAGCAACTCTCAGCGATGCCGAAAATATTCTTGACGGAGCTGTTGAAAAGCGTATTGCAATCTTGAATGATGAGTATGAAGCAGAAAGCAGGGTTTATGATGTATTGCTAGACAAGTATGTCAAGAGCAAGTCAAATGAAGCTAAGAAACAGCAGTCTGATGTGATTTATTATTCGGCGTTAGAAGCCAAGCAGCAGGCAGAATCGGTTGACGATGAGGTTGAAAAGATGAAATATTTGTCTGAAGCCAAAGCAAAGATGAAGTCGGCCAATTCGGCATTGTTGCAGGTTATTTCACCTGATGCTAAGCCAGAATCACAGACAAATGATGTCCTGACCGAATCTATTTTGTCGTTGTACAATGATATTAAGGAGCAAAAATTGGTTTCTGGTTCTAATGTTGTGGAAAATACAGGAGAACAGGTATCCACCACGAGCCAGCTGCAGTCCTCTGTAAACAAGCAGGCGCAGTATGAAAGCAACATTGCCACAGCCGATAGTGAAATCAGCGGCATAAAGAACAGCCTTGCGACTGCCGACCGCAGCGAGAAGAAGCGCCTGCAGAGCGAACTTGCTGAGGCCACTACCGAGCGCAACGACAACGTCCGCAGCCTAGGCGAGGAGAAGGGACGCTTCTATGCCGAAATAGACAAGTCTGCACGCGAGCAGATAACAGAATCGGGTGCTTCAACGGAATACGCAAACAAATATGCCGACTACCGCCAGTCCCTCTACAGCCTGACCAATGCCGAGCAGACGGGCGAGAACGTAAGCGAGAAGCTGACAGAAACTGAAAAGTCAGAGTACGCACTATTGCAGACAATAATCCCCAACGTTGACAGCGAGACCAAGTCCGTTTTGCAACCGATATATAATAAGCTTGATGAAAAGTACGGAACTGGCAATGTTACAATAGCAGACAATAACGCAGGAAAATCAACCACAAGTCAACTGCAATCCTCCGTCAACAAACAGTCACAGTATGAGAGCAATATTGCCACTGCGGATAGTGAAATCAGCGGCATAGAAAGCAGCCTTGCCACAGCCGACCGCAGCGAGAAGAAGCGCCTGCAGGGCGAACTTGCTGAGGCCACTACCGAGCGCAACGACAACGTCCGCAGCCTAGGCGAGGAGAAGGGACGCTTCTATGCCGAAATAGACAAGTCTGCACGCGAGCAGATAACAGAATCGGGT
>JAGCNN010000286.1 GCA_017645925.1 Bacteroidales bacterium | reverse complement strand
GGAACCAGAGCGATGCGGTACTTGTAGTCGTCGAGCAGTTCGAAGTCGTCCTGCTTGATGTAGATTGCGTGAATGGGGCAAGCCTTGAAGCATTCGCCGCAGTCGATACATTTGTTGTTGTATATCACGGCCTTGCCTTTCCTAATCCTTATTGCTTCGGTAGGACACGACCTTAGGCAGTGCGTACATCCGGTACACGTATTGCGGTCGACGCGAAGCGCGTGGTAGAAGTATGATCCGTTTTCACTCATAGGCCAAAGTTTTTTGTTTCTAGTTTCTAAGTTTATATGGCTACGCCGTTTCTAGGTTTCACGTTTCTAAGTTTCAAGTTTCTGTGGCTATCGCCGTTTCTAAGTTTCTAAGTTTCAAGTTTCTGGGTTTCTATGTTTTGAGGTTAAGCGTTGTCTGTTTTCTTCTCTCCTTGCTTAAATCCTATGCGTGGTCGAGGTGTTTCATTTTTTGTTCTCAATTCGTCTAATGCATCATTAATAGCCTCTATCTGGATAGCTATTTCTGCATTGGTTTCTTCTTGTTGCTGGTTGATGTCGTTCTGGTCGTGGAGTATTTCTTCCACATAACTATTCAGTTGGTCAACCTTACGAGACAATTGTTCTACTTTGAGATTAACAGAGAGCATTCCTGCAATAGCCTCTCGCATAGCGATAAATGCTCTTGTAATCGTAACACTCATCTGTATTGCAATTTGGCTGCGTAAAACAGATGCTAACATTATTGTGCCATGCTCAGTGAATACAAAAGGTAATGCTGTCTTTGGTCGTTTCTGCGGCGATGTCGTCACAATTTGTGATGACATATTATTTACGGCAACAACTTTGTTGATTAGCATATCCCATTCATCATCCGTCAATTGAAACATAAAATCTTGAGGAAACCGATCAATGTTACGCTTCACAGCTTGATTAAGGACTCGTGTTTCAACTCCGTACAACTCAGCCAAATCACGGTCAAGCATTACTCGTTGTCCACGAATCTCATAAATGCAGTTTTTTATGTGTTCAACATTGTCCATTGTCAACTTTTAGTTCAGCATAGCCAATTGTCCATTATCCATTGTCCATTGTTAATTGTCAATTCTTCAGAAAAACCGTCATTGTTATTGTTGTTCCGACTCCCAATTCCGTCTGGATCTCGAGCTTGTCGGTGTTCTTCTTCATGTTTGGCAGTCCCATGCCTGCACCGAACCCCATTTCCCTAACTTTCTGTGAAGCAGTGGAATAGCCTTCTGTCATAGCAAGTTCTATGTTGGGGATGCCCGGTCCCTGGTCGGCGACGACCATCACAATCTTGTCGCCATCGATGTCGATGTCGATTTTTCCACCGTATGCGTGTGCAACTGCGTTGATTTCGGCTTCGTAAAGAGCGACCACTATGCGCTTTATGCTCGCAGGGTCAACATTGAGTTGCTTCAATGTCTTCTTTACGCTTCCAGAGGCGTTGCCGGCATTGGTGAAATTGCCTTTTTCAATGTCAAAAGTGTAGTGCATAATTAATACATAGGTTTAATGCCGTGTGTATAGAGCAATCCACTGGTTTTGAATATGCTATACTCGGTCTCGATTATTGTAATGTCGTTATCAACCGCATGTTCTACCATCTCTTCGTCGGCGGTTTTGCCACGCGCGAGGATTATTGTGTTTATCTCCGCCATTTCGGCTGTGCGGATTGTCTGTATGTTGCACAAGCCTGTGATTAGCAGCGAGCATTCGCCTCCGAGACGCAAAACATCACTCATTAGGTCTGATGAAAATGCATTTGTCAATTCTTCCTGGCTGTCCTGACAGCCAACTATTTTACCGTTTAGCAGTTCTGCTATTTCTTTTGCTTTCATTACTCTTTTATATTGATTCGCAAAGGTACGCCTTTTTTGTGAATGTTGGCAGATAAAAAATAAAATCATTTTAAAGAAAAATTTCCTTGTCTGGCTTTGCATTGAAAAACATAACATAATAAATTGGTATATACGTGATTTCCTTTTTCTGAGAAACTTTTCTTGTATTGGAAAATATCACAGCCTTGCTTATTGCATATTCAGGCAACGAAATGAAGTGTTTTAATGCAGAATGGTCTGAGTTGTCTTTTCCAGATTTTGAGCAAAGAAACTTATCTTTTTTTTAATCAGATTTTTATAAAAAATTCATAGTTAAAAAAATGCACTTTTCAATAAAATTTTAGAGTTAAAAGCTACACTTTTCTGATGAAATATGACCATTGGGTTCTTTATAGAAAAGCTTTAATCTACATAATATTCTCAAGTAAAATTTTATTTAATCTTAATTATCAATAATTTATAAGATATATACGCGTATTATCAAATATTATTTTCTTTTAACTTCGCGTATAGTCTAATATTTTTCCTTTTTCATGTCTGTGTATTATCATAATTATTATATTTGCATCATGATTTTTGAACGAAAAATATATTCTAAGCTTCTTGAATGGAAGCAAAAAAGCAATGGAACGAAAGCTATTCTTGTCGAAGGTGCAAGGCGAATCGGCAAATCTACAATTATTGAAGAATTTGCAAGAAAAGAATACGAATCGTATATAATCATTGATTTCAGTGATGTAAACAAGGACATCATCGGCTATTTTGAGAATAACTTGAACGATCTTGATGCATTCTTTATGCTTCTTGCTACTGAATTCGGAGTAGAACTGCACAAACGCAAGTCAGTCATTGTATTCGACGAGGTTCAACGCTATCCGAAAGCAAGGCAGGCAATCAAGAAGCTTGTCAAGGATGGTCGCTACGACTATATTGAAACAGGCTCACTAATTTCAATTAAAGATTCAGTAAAAAACATTGTAATTCCATCGGAAGAACGTTCGATAAAAATGTATCCGCTGGATTTCGAGGAGTTTGCATGGGCATTTGGAGAGAAAGAACTTATCTTGTACATTAGGAAATGCTTTGCAGAGAAAAAGCCATTAGAAAGAAGTCTGCACAACAAGGCGATGCTTCTTTTTAAGCAGTACATGCTAGTTGGTGGAATGCCTCAAAGTCTTGTTGCCTATCTTGAAAATGAGAGAAAATTTTCGGTTGCAGACGATGAGAAAAGAGACATCCTAAACTTGTACCGCAGCGACATAATGAAGATAGGCGCCAAATATCGTTCTAAAGTGCTTTCCATTTTCGACCAAATTCCATCTTTCTTGTCACAGCACGAGAAGCGAGTGGTATTCAGCGATATAGCAGAAGGGTCATACTTCAACCAATATGCCGACACATTTTTCTGGTTAGGCGATTCAATGGTTGTAAACGAGTGTTTCAGTTGCACCGACCCGAATATCGGACTATCGCTCAATGAAAGTAGAAGTTTTATAAAATGTTATCTTGGTGACACTGGCCTCCTTGTAAGCCATGCTTTCGACGAGAACGAAATCGTTGACGAGGAACTGTACAAGCAAATCCTTAACGACAAACTTTCGCTGAACGAAGGTATGCTTTTCGAGAATGCAATTGCGCAGATACTTGTGTCAAACGGACATAAATTGTATTTCTATGTCCATTACGATGAAAAAAAACATAGGAACGATATTGAAATAGACTTTATCATTTCAAATTCCAGCAAAACCAAATTCAAAATTTTCCCAATTGAAGTAAAGTCAACAAAAAACTACAGCACTTTTTCATTGGAAAAGTTTATTCTCAAATTCAAGCAAAGAATAGACACTGCATATATTATCCATCCCAAGAATCTGGTAATTAAAGAAAAAGCAATCTGTATTCCTCCATATATGGCAATATGTCTATAGATATTTTACTGTATATAAAATGTTAATTATCAATATTTTATAATAATACATTTGCGTATTATCAAATATATTACATTTATTAATTCGCGTATTATCTAATATTTTACACATAGCACTCCGCGTATTATCATAGATTATGCATTTTAGATCTTAGCGTATAATCCAATATTTTATTGCTGTAATATATGCGTGTTATTCATTATTGTTGTGTTGCAAACACTATGACTCTTTTGCCCCTTTGGGGCTGGTTGTGGAGATATAGATGTCGTGGATTGCATCCATGCTTGGGTTAGATTTCTCTTGCCCAATATCATTTGACTTATATCATTTTTCAATTTTTGTAATTGTGCGTCTGTTAGCCCTTTATGTCGTTCAGCCTTTTCGGCTGTTCATCTTCCTTATTATATCATCTCTACCCATCTGTTTCAGCCTTTTTTCAATCTTTTTGCGAGCATCAGGAGTGTACCAGAAAAAGTACATGTTTTGGTTTTCACGCTCTTGTCGCGATTTTGGCACATAAACCTTTTCCATTGTATATGGATTCAATTCGGTGTAGTACATCACAGTAGAGAGAGTCATTGGCGTTGGGGTGAAGGTCTGCACCTGTTCGGGACAGATGCCGAGGTCGCTGATTTGTGCCATAAGTTCGGCCATGTCTTCTTCCTTGCATCCGGGATGCGCCGATATGAAATAGGGGATAAGTTGCTGTTTTAATCCGTATTTCTTGTTTGTGCGGTCGAACAGGGCTTTCAGTTCCTCGAACTTGGCAAACGGTGTCTTGCGCATAAGTTCCAGAACCTTTGGTGACGAATGTTCTGGTGCGACTTTCAACCTTCCCGAAACGAATTTTGAAATCACGAGTTCGAGATATTCTTCGTTTATGCGGTCGGTTTCAGCATTGCCGGTCTTGTGCAGGGCTATGTCGTACCGGATTCCACTGCCTATGCTTATTTTCTTTATGCCTCTAACCTCCAAAGCTTTGCGATAAAGTTTGCAAAGTTCCTCGTGCGATGTGTTGAGATTAGGGCAAATTTTGGGTGCTATGCAAGAAGGTCGTTTGCACTTGCGGCAGAGGTTTTCATCATTGCCATGCATCTTGTACATGTTTGCCGATGGTGCGCCAATGTCGGAAATGTGACCTTTGAACTCTGGCATTTGCGAAATGCGTTCAAGTTCGGCAATGATTGACTTTTCGCTACGGCTCGAAATTAGCTTTCCCTGATGTGCGGCAATGGTGCAGAACGAGCATCCACCGAAGCATCCGCGGTGTATTGTCACCGAATTCTTTATCATCTCGTAAGCGGGAATGTCGGGTTTGCCTTTGTAGCGTGGATGCGGAAGTCTTGTGAACGGCAATGCGTAGATGCTGTCCATTTCGCGTTCTGATAGCGGTTCGTATGTAGGGTTGACAATAAGTTTTGAATGTTCCAACTGCTGTGTTATTCGCCTGTTGGTAAACGAATTGGCTTCTCTCTCAACGATGACGAAGTTTTCAGCGTAGTTGCGTTTGTCTGCAAGAATTTCGCTGTAGGAATGCAAAACAATGTCATCCTTTTTCACATCGTTTTCATCGCTGAGGTAGGCAATTTGTCTAATGTTGAAACAGTTGTAGTGATGTCCGTCTCGGTTTATGTGGTCGGCCACCTCAACGATTGACTTCTCGGACATTCCATAGCAAAGTATGTCTGCGCCCGACATTTCAAGCATTGAGCTTAGGATTTTGTCCTGCCAGTAGTCGTAGTGGGCGAAACGGCGCATCGAGGCTTCAATTCCTCCGATTACGATGGGTGTATCTGGATATATGTCCTTGAGTATTTGGCAGTAAACTTTTGTCGCGTAGTCGGGACGATGACCGCTTTGTCCGCCTGGAGTGTAGGCATCATCGCTGCGGAGACGCTTGTTGGCGGTGTAGTGGTTTAGCATGCTGTCGATGTTGCCAGCCGAAACGCCGAAGAACAGCCGAGGCGCGCCGAATTTGCGGAAGTCGCGAAGGTCGTCCTGCCAGTTGGGTTGCGGCACTACTGCCACGCGGTAGCCTGCATTCTGCAAAACTCTTGCTATCACGGCAGGACCGAAAGACGGATGGTCAACAAAAGCATCGCCACTGACGAGGATTACATCAATATAGTCCCAGCCAAAAGCCTTCAGCTCCTTTATGGAAGTTGGAAAAAAATCAAGGATGCTTCTCTGTTCCACTTTTGTATGGGTTGACTATCTGCCGAAAATATCGTTCTGGAACATTGGGGAGAATGTCGTTGACGGAGCCATCGGATACAATCCGTATTCGGGCATAAATGGGTGACTGTGGCCTTCGCGGATGCTTACGGCTATGCTGATTGTTGACTTTTCAGTAATCTTGTAGTCGGCACCAAAATATCCCGAAAACGATGGCTTGCTTGGATTGTAGTAGTCGTTGAAACTTACTGCAGCAGCACCATAAACATTGATTTTCGGAGTAAGCGAGTACGAACCTTTGGCAAACAGCGTGTATTGCGGATGTCCGTATATGCTTTTGCTTTCAGTCGATTCTATTGGAGAAAACATTGAGTACGAAACTGCAAGTCCGCCCGAAAGAGTGAATTTGTCGGTTACTTTGTAGCCGAATTCCGGTGCCATGAAACCCATTCCAAAGGCATTGCCTCCGAATCCGCCGACTGCAACGCCTGTATTGAAACGACAAACAAAGCGTGATTCCTTATCCTGCTTGGCGTTAAGCGTTGATAATGAATCTGGTTCGTACAGATACAATTTGTTGTCCTGAGCCAATGCTACAGCGGTGATTGCCAGAAATATTATTGCCAAAACAAACCTTTTCATTCCTGATGAAAAATTTGCCGTAAAGGTAAGCAATAATTGTGAATGGACAATCGGTGTTAACAAAATTTTATTTACAAAAATATGCTTTGAATGTTATGTGCATCTGTGTTTTTTGAGGATATATTATAATTATTCAACCCAATCCTCAACACTCAAACCTTCTATTCTACAGAAGTGCTTTTTGTTGTGTGTTACAACAGTAAGAGCATTTTCTCTAGCGGTAATTCCTATTAAAAGGTCAAAATCCTCAACAATTTGACCTATACTTTCCAAACGGACTTTTTCAAGACAAAATGCATCTGCAATATTGTCAATGCCAACTACATCGTAATAATCTATTAGCAATCGTGCTTTTGATAATTCTTGTTATTGATACTTATTAGAAGCCTTATATGCACCATAAAGCAATTCAATAGCAGTTATTGCAGAAATGCAGCAATATTGATTGTTCTTAACGCAATGCTGTCTAACTTGTTCATTTCCTCGCTACAACTCAACACAAATAGATGTGTCCAAAAGATATTTCAATTCTGCCATAACTTAAATTGGGGATAAGTATTTTCTGTCCTGCCAGCACGAATCTGAGCCATGATTTCTTCAGTGCTTCGGTCATCGTTTTCCCAACCGCCGAAAAACTGTTCCTTCTCCATAGCGACACGCTCACAGCGCTCTTCCTCTGTTTCGGTAACACTTTCCACGAGTCTGCGCGACAATGCTAGCTTTTCGCTTGGCGAAAGACGCTGCGCTTTTGCCCAAACATCTTCAATTATTGTTCCCATAATGTATATCTCCAATATTTCAAATGCAAAGATACATATTTTTGTAAAAAGCGCATAAAAACACATCTACATGCAATAGAAAGTCGCCACATAATCTACAATATTTTAGACTATAAGAAGGATTTAGAAAAACTATACAGACAAAAATAGGGGTGGAACTTGTCTTTGTTTTTGTGTGGTAATCAATAAATTAAAAATTTATAACTATAGTTTTTTGTCAAATTTGTCGTTTCTAAAAGTCAATTTTAAATAATTTTGACTTTTCTAAAAGTCATTTTCGCGACATTGTAATTCTAATTGAAACAGACAAAAATCCATGCCTATTTTTTTTGCCCCAATTTTGAATTAATATAAATTTGCACCTTGCATTGATTTTTGAAATGAAACGACTTGCAACCATATTATTTGCATTGTTCCTCTGCGCAACACTCTCCGCCCAGAAAGCCCTCAAGCTTGCCGATGCCGCACTGCAGCGCGAACAGTTTTCGGAAGCCATTTCGCTATATAAGCCTCTCGCAGAAAAACACAAGCACAACAAAAAGCTTGTTTCGGAACTGTACTACAAGATTGGCTACTGCTACAAAAAACTGTCGATTCCAGAAGAAGCCGCACCTAATTTCAAATTGGCAATCGAAAACGGATGTGAGGACTCGCTAGTTTATTTATATTTCGGAGAAGCACTGCAGATGTTGCAACTTTACGACTCGGCGCTCGTGCAGTTCCAACGATTCGGAGAACTTTCGCCCGGTAGCCGACTCGCACAAAAAGGCATAAATGGCATAAAACTTACACGCGAAATGCTTGCCAATCCGTCTCGCTACGAGGTAACACTCAAACCAATAATCAATTCTGGAGGCGAAGACTATTGCCCATTCTACGAAGCTCGCACGCACAAAAAAGTGTATTTCACCTCAACTCGCAACGCGCCAACGCACGTTACCGTCAGTCCCGAATCGGGTGAATACTGCTCCAACATCTTCTATGCTGAGCAAGACCGTGAAGGTCGTTGGAGTGAAGCCAAGATAGCCCCTGGCAACATAAACACCACCGCCGAAGAAGGTGCCGCTTGCCTAAATCGCAAGTCCAACAACCTGTATTTCACGCGTTGCACCTACGACAAGAACAGCGACAAGGGCTGCCGAATCTATATGGCGAAAAAAGTTGGTAACAACTGGACAAACGCGCAGGAAGTAGAAATCAAAGGTATTCCCGACAGCATTTCAATCGGGCATCCTGCTATTAGCGATGATGAGCTAACGCTGTATTTTGTAGCCGATTCGCTGCTTGGTGGACTTGGCGGCAAAGATATTTATCGTGTTACTCGCCAGCGCAAGAACCAGCCTTTCAATCCGCCTCAAAACCTCGGAAGTAGCATCAATACAGAAGAAGACGAGGTTCATCCCTATATCCGCAGCAATGGCGACCTCTACTTTGCATCGGATGGACACCCTGGCATGGGCGGATTCGACATCTATCTGGCAAAGCAGGTCAAAAATTCCGAATACATTATTATTAATATGGGCTTCCCCATCAATACCTCGCTTGACGATTTCGGAATCGTGTTCACTGGTATGCGCGAGGAAGGCTTTTTGTCGTCGAGGCGAAGGGGTGGAGTTGGAAAGACCGACCTGTACTATTTCGTACTGCCAGAAATTTCGTTTACGGTAACTGGTACAATCTGGGACAAGGAGTTGAACAGGCCTGTTCCCAACGTTGATATCCAGATAATGAACGACGAATATGTGTTGATGGATACGCAAACCAGCGATGAAAATGGCAAGTACGAAATTGAGCTTAAACCAGAAAACAATTACATAATATTTTATAAAGCAGCAAATTACAAGTTAGAAAAGGCGACTGTTGATACAAAAGGCTTGACAGAAACCAAGAATTTTGTACGCGACATTTTTATGCAAAAATAGAGTTCAAATATTTGAGTTTGTGTGAAATATTTTGCTAACTTTGCCCAAAAATTAAATAAAATTTACATAATATGGATTACATAAAGGATTATATCAAGGAAAACAGGGAAAGGTTCTTTGAGGAACTTTTCGGGTTAATTAGGATTCCGTCAATCAGTTCTGAGGCTTCTCACAAGTCTGATATGATAAAGTGTGCAGAACATTGGAAATATCTCTTGAAGCAGGCTGGTGCAGACAAGGCAGAAGTAATGCCGACCAAGGGAAATCCAATTGTTTATGGTGAAAAGATTATTGACCCGGCAAAGCCAACTGTAATAGTTTATGGTCACTATGATGTTATGCCGGTTGACCCGATAGAGTTATGGAAAACAGAACCTTTTGAGCCTGTAATAAAGGAAGGTAAGATTTGGGCGCGTGGTGCCGATGATGACAAAGGTCAGAGTTTCATGCATGCTAAGGCATTTGAACTTATGGTTAAGACCAAGACTTTGCCTTGCAATGTTAAGTTTATGCTTGAAGGAGAAGAAGAAATCGGTTCTCCGAGCCTTACTGAATGGTGCGCCGAGCAGAAGGACTTGCTAAAGGGCGATGTGATTCTTGTTTCTGATACTGGAATGATAGCTTCTGATATTCCAAGTGTTACGACTGGACTTCGCGGACTTGCATATTGGGAGGTTGAAGTTACAGGTCCCGACCATGACCTTCATAGCGGAATTTTTGGCGGTGCTGTAGCAAATCCTATCAATGTGCTCTGCAAGATGATTGCCGACCTTCACGATGAAAACGGCAAGATAACAATCCCCGGTTTCTACGATGATGTTTTGGAAGTATCGGCAGAGGAGAGGGAACTTCTTGCAGGAAAGCCTTTTAACGAGGAAGAATACAAGAAGGCTATTGATGTTAAGGCTCTGAAGGGCGAAAAAGGTTTCACTACCTGCGAGCGCACTGGCATCCGTCCTTGCTTGGATGTATGTGGAATATGGGGCGGATATACAGGCGAAGGTTCAAAGACCGTGCTTCCATCCAAGGCTTTTGCAAAGATTTCAACTCGTCTAGTCCCGAACCAGGATCATAAGAAGATTGCTCAGCTTTTCAAGGAATATTTCGAGAAGGTTGCGCCTGAATACGTAAAGGTTGAAGTACGTCCGTTGCATGGTGGTCAGGGATATGTTTGCCCGATTGACTTGCCGGCATACAAGGCTGCCGAAAAAGCATACATTGATGTATTCGGCAAACGTCCTATTCCGGTTCGTAGCGGTGGTAGTATTCCAATCATTTCGCGTTTCGAGGAGGTTCTTGGCATAAAGTCTATACTTATGGGATTCGGACTTGAGTCGGATGCAATACATTCGCCAAACGAGAATTATCCTGTTGAGAATTTCCTAAAGGGAATCGAAACAATTCCGCTGTTCTACAAGTATTTTGCAGAAATTAAATAATTATAACAAACAAGTAGAATACAATGTCACACGAAGATTACAACGTATCATACAGTAATCAGCAGCCTCAGATTATTATTCAGCGTATTGAGGAAAAGTCAAACGGTATGGGCAAGGCTGGTCTAACACTGTCAATAATAACTCTTATATTGTGCTGGGTGCCTGTATTAAGCTGGATAATGTGGTTTCTTGGATTTCTGTTTTCCTTTATAGGGTTGTTCAAGTCGCCGCGAGGAGCTGCCGTTGCTGGGTTTATAATCAGCCTGATAGATGTGATTGCAATAATTGTGTTGCTGTTCGTCATATTGGGTGCGGGAATACTTGATTCTTACGTTAATTTTTAGTCAAGTAAGGTGCAAAAAAATAAAGGTGGATTCAATAGATTCACCTTTATTTTTTTTGTAAAAACTCTGTTCTATTCTTCCTCAATTCCTTTTTCCCTTGCAGCGCGCTTGCGTTCAAGCTGGTTGAGGATAATCTTTCTCAGTCGCATCGACTTTGGTGTGATTTCAATCATCTCGTCCTCGGCTATGTATTCCATGGCTTCTTCGAGTGAGAAACGCACTGGAGGTGCAATCTGAACCTTTTCATCAGAACCGGCTGCACGTACATTCGACAATTTCTTTGTTTTGGTTACGTTTACGCCTATGTCGTTGTAACGAGTGTTCTCGCCGATAATCTGACCTTCGTAAACTTCTTCTCCCGGATAGATGAAGAACTTGCCACGGTCTTGCAACTTGTCGATGGAGTAGGGGATTGCCTGTCCTGTTTCGATGGCGATGAGTGAACCATTGCGACGTATGCCGAGTTCTCCCTTCCACGGTTCAAAAGCATCGAAGCGGTGCGACATTACCGCTTCGCCTTCGGTGGCGGTGAGAAGTACATTTCTCATACCGATAAGTCCGCGCGATGGAATGCGGAAGTCCAAGTTACTGCGGTCGTTGCGGCTTTCGATGTTTACGATTTCGCCCTTGCGCTGGGTGACAATTTCGATTACCTTTCCAGCAAAGTCGTCGGGAACCTGAATTGAAAGTTCTTCAACTGGCTCACATTTCTGACCGTTTATTTCCTTGATGATAACGCGAGGCTGACCGAGTTGCAGTTCAAATCCTTCGCGACGCATGGTCTCAACCAATATGGATAAGTGCAAGATACCGCGTCCATAAACGGTGAATTTGTCTGCCGAGTCGGTATCTTCAACGCGCAGGGCGAGGTTCTTTTCTGTTTCCTTGTAAAGACGTTCGCGCAACTGGCGTGAAGTTACATATTTGCCTTCGCGACCGAAGAAAGGAGAGTCGTTGCTTGCAAACAGCATGCTCATTGTAGGCTCGTCAACTTTTATGGTGCTTAGCGGTTCTGGTTCAAGATTGTCGCATACGGTGTCGCCGATGTCGAACGACTCAAGTCCGAGCAGTGCGCAAATTTCGCCGGCATATACTGGTTCCTTGGTCTTTTCCTTGGCAAGACCTTCGAAGCGGTAAAGTTCCTTTATTGTTGACTTTATTATTGAACCGTCGCTCTTTGCTACCGAAACAACGTCGCCAGCCTTTATGCTTCCGCGTGTTACCTTGCCGATAGCGATACGACCTGTATATGACGAGTAGTCGAGGCTAGTGATTCGCATCTGCAACGAGCCTTCGGGGTATTGCTGCGGCTTGATTGTGTCAAGGATGACATCCAATAGGTGCGAAACATCGTTGGTTGGAGTCTTGTAGTCTGGTCCCATCCAACCTTGCTTTGCCGAACCATATACAACTGGGAAGTCGAGCTGGTCGTCGTCAGCATCGAGACTGCACATTAATTCGAAAACCTTTTCAACTGTTTCTTCGGGATTGCAGTTAGGTTTGTCAACTTTGTTTACAACTACGATGGGTTTTAGCTTTAGTTCCAATGCTTTCTGCAATACGAAGCGCGTTTGTGGCATTGGGCCTTCGAATGCATCAACGATAAGAAGCACGCCATCTGCCATATTCAATACGCGTTCCACTTCGCCACCGAAATCAGAGTGACCAGGGGTGTCAATTATATTTATCTTTACACCTTTATATCTTACTGAAACATTTTTGGAGAGGATTGTGATGCCTCTTTCGCGTTCAAGTTCGTTGCTGTCGAGAATCAATTCTCCAACCTTCTGATTGTCCCTGAATAGTTTTCCTTGATACAGAATCCTGTCAACCAATGTTGTTTTGCCGTGGTCAACGTGTGCAATGATTGCTATGTTTCTAATGTCTTCCATCGTGTTAAAAAATGAGCGCGCAAAATTACAACAAATTTCGTTAAGGCGGTGTTTGAAAGATTTGAAAATTAAATGTGGGCGTTCTTTTTTGTCGTTGTTTCCTTCCCGAACATTTACTGATACGCCGTATTTAATTTTTGTTGTTACAAATCAGGTAGCTATGGATGTTTTGTTTGGTTAATTGCTGTTGAAAACTCGTTGTTTATAATTACAAAATGATGTTCGCACCAAGTGAAAAATATGTAACTTTGTCGCTTAAAATAAAATTATTGTTACTATGAAGTTTTTTATCGATACTGCAAATTTGGAGCAGATAAAGGAAGCTCAGGCTTTGGGAGTTCTTGATGGTGTAACTACTAATCCTTCGCTGATGGCAAAAGAGGGCATCGCTGGCAAGGAAAACATTATGAACCACTATCTCAAAATATGTGAAATTGTTGATGGCGATGTAAGTGCCGAGGTTATTTCAACCGATTACGAAGGTATAATCCGTGAAGGCGAGGAACTGGCAGCCCTGCATCCGCAAATAGTTGTCAAGGTTCCTATTATCAAGGACGGAATAAAGGCAATTAAGTATTTCTCATCGAAGGGAATTCGCACAAACTGCACCTTGGTGTTCAGCGTAGGTCAGGCGTTGTTGGCTGCTAAGGCCGGTGCGACATACGTTTCGCCGTTTATTGGACGTTTGGACGACAATTGCACGGATGGTTTGCAGTTGATAGGAGACATTGTGGAAATGTATCAGCGTTATGGTTTTAAAACGCAGGTTCTTGCTGCTTCCATTCGTCACACTATGCACATTATTGGCAGTATGCAGATGGGTGCAGATGTTGCAACCTGTCCGCTTAATGCAATTCTCGGCTTGTTGAAGCACCCGCTTACCGATGCCGGTTTGCAGAAATTCCTTGAAGACTACCACAAATTGAATAAATAATGTCGGTTCTTATCAAGATACACCCGGATGATCCTCCCGAACGCCTTGTTAGTAAGGCTGTAGAAATTCTGCAAAAAGGCGGAGTGATAATTTATCCTACCGACACAGTTTACGGAATGGGTTGCGACATTACTAAGCCGAAAGCAGTCGAACGTGTTGCGCAGCTAAAGGGCATAAAGGTTGAAAAAGCTAATTTTTCGTTTATATGTGCCGACCTGAGCCATCTTTCCGACTATACCAAGCCAATTGACAATTCCATCTTCAAGATGATGAAGCGAAATTTGCCAGGTCCTTTCACTTTTATTCTTGAGGCAAACAATAATGTCCCCAAAATTCTGAAACAGAATAGAAAGACCGTCGGTATCCGTGTGCCTGCAAATAAAATTATAGTTGAAATTGTGAGAATGCTTGGAAATCCAATACTTACTACTTCGTTGCGTATTGATGATGAGATAGTTGAGTATCCTACAGATCCTGAACTGATTTACGAGGATTACGAGAATAGGGTTGATGCTGTGATTGCAGGTGGTCCCGGTGGACTTATTCCTTCGACAGTAATTGATTGCACTGGAAATGAACCTAAAATAGTCAGGATGGGAAGTGCCGAACCTGATATGTAATGTTTTTGTTAAATTTTTTTTAACATTAAATAAAAATTTTCGTACCTTTGTCAAAATTTAAAAATTTGTAATATGGCAAATAATTTTATCAAATTTTGGATGGCTGCAATATTATTGTTGACAGCTACTTTTTCTTTTGCTGGTCCGCTAGATTTAGTAATTACAACCAGCGATCGTGAGGTTTCGCTTTGTGTTGGCAATGACAGGACCTTGAAAGTGTTCGTTACGGATACAGTAGGACAAATAACCGCATTCCGCTATCAGTGGTTCTATAGTGCCGCTCCGATACTTCCTTCAGAAGACGGATGGACGGAAGTTGATGGTGCAACTTCTGATGTTTTGTCTTTGACGAATGTTGCTGTAGCTAACTCAGGTTATTACTACTGCAAGATATTTTTCGGCATGTCTTTCTCCAATACAAGAAATTCGGAAAGAATTCATGTGGGTGTGGTAGCAGCAAAGCCTAATATCACCACAGTTTATGCACCAGCCGATCCGTGCGAGGGCTCCTTGCTGCTTATGCAGGTAGATGCATCGGGATATGATGTGCGTTCTTGGTATCATAATGGAGAAGTTGTTTCTCATGGTCGCGAATATCGTGTGGCTTCGGTTACGACTGATGATGCTGGCGAATATATGTTCGTAGCATCAAATGCATGCGGTGATTCTGTTTACGGCCCGTTTGAGGTTTCGATAATCGAGTTGCCTCGTATTGTTACCCAGCCACGTAGTGCAGGTATTTGCGCAGGTGATGATTTGCATTTCATAGTTCATGCTACAGGTTCTGATTTGCAATACCAGTGGTACTATGATGGTGCTCCTTATTACGAACCGGACAACCATTCGGAAACAAATGATACGCTTACAATTTCGCAGGCAGCTTACGATCCGCAATTGTATTCCAATACTTTCAACGTTCAGGTTTCAAATGTATGTGCTACTGTAACATCCATAAATGTTGGAACTATTGTCAGCGAAATGCCTGAAGTTGTTGGTAGCCCAATTGACGAAACAGTTTGCGCTGGTACTGAAGTTCATCTTTCTGCCGATGCAACTACACATTATCCGATTGATACTATTGAATACCAATGGTATTTTGAGGGAAGACCTATTGAAGGAGAAAATCAAAATATACTTACATTCGCAATGGATTCGGCTCACATGGGCGAATATTACTGCGAATTTACAAATGGATGCGGAACTGTACGTAGTGGTACTGCTTATGCAATGGTAAAGATGCCTCCAACGGTTGAAACTCAACCTGTTGATGTTTTTGTATGCGAAGGTGAGCTGGCTCAGATGTATACAAAGATTACTGGTCTGGAGCCAATAGCATATACATGGTTGAATAGTAATGGCGAAGGTCTTGATTTTACAGATATTACAACCGATAATACGACAGGTGTTCATACAAATACTTTAGTTGCAGATCCAACATCTGAATCTCATGAACGTTATTATTATTGCTATGCAACAAATGAATGCGGTTATGTTCGTACTGATACGGTTTTCTTGAAGGTTAACCAGCATATTCAGATATATCCTGAAATGCCTGCAACTTTCTCGGCATGTTCGGGTGTTGATACTATTATAAGTATTGTTGACCGTGTATATCAAGGTTCAGACCTTCTTGATGAAGATGATTTTGAAGAAGAAGGAATAACTTTTGCATGGCACAGACAGGGCGAAACTGAAATAATTTCTACTGAGCCATATTTGCATTTTGCTAATTTGCAGGACGATGATGCTGGCCGATATGTTTGCGATATTACAAATTCATGCGGTACAGATGAAAATGGACCTATCTTGGTTACTGTAATTTCTTCTCCTGTAATAACTGTTCAGCCACACGACATTGATGTTTGTACTGGCGGAAGCCTTTCGCTTTCACTTTCAGCCGAAGGCGATGGTATTAGATATGCTTGGTATCGCAACGATGAATACCTTGGAAACAATAGTCCTACATATACGGCACCGACAGTTGCAGCACAATATGGCGGTTTGTATTATTGCAAGGTTGAATCGGAACTCGGTTGCCCGACTGCTTATTCAGATACAGTTATGGTTACCGTTGGAACAACACCTGCTATCTCATGGCAGCCAACACCTGCTGTAATGGCAATATGCGAAGGCGAGGAATATGCACTTAGAATGAGAGCAACTGGAGACGGTCTCCACTACCAGTGGTACAACAACGGAAATGAACTTGCAGGACAGACATCCGACAGCTTGTATATAGCACATGTAACACGCAATAACAGCGGTGTTTTCTATTGTATTGCTTCAAATGCTTGCGATGAGGTTAGAACAGACCTTGCTCAGTTGACAGTAAACAATGCTCCTGACATGACACTCGGTCCTGACCGTAATCCTTGCCGTGGCGAAACTATCGTTCTCGGTCCGCAAGGTGATGAAGAATATGGACATTATTCATGGAACTACGGAACATACGGCTATCAGCCAACACTTACAGTTTCGCTTGGTGGAACTTATATTCTTGAAGTTTCCGATTCTGCACATGGAAACTGCGTAGCACGTGATACTGTTCTTGTTACATATCATGATTATTTTGACATCGCATTCGATAGCACCGAAGTTGTTACTTGTGGCGAATTTGTACTTGATGCAGGTATTGGTGCTGCAGAATATCAGTGGAGCACAACCAGCATTTCAAATGCTATTACAATTGGTATGAGTGGCTACTATATGGTAACTGTTGATGGTGACGGTTTTGGTTGTACTACTTCGGCAGCTGTTAATGTAACAATAGGAGAGGAGATTATTATAAATCTTGGCAATGACTTCAATGCATCGGTTGATTCAGTTGTTGAAATTGGTGTGCCAGCTGTATTTGAGTCGTATATCTGGAATACAGGTTTCACAGGTCCTAGATTGACAGTTGACGGTTCGGTATATGGAATAGGTCCTCACACTTTCTGGGTACAGGTTTCGAATAGCGGATGCTATGCTACCGATTCAATAACTATCAACTTCATGGAAGGCGGTTATGTAGCAGAAGAGTCGATGCCAGTGTTGAGCATTTATCCTAACCCGGCAAGCGACTTTGTAAATATTGTTTCCTCCAACGGTGAAATGTCGGAACTTATGGTTTACGATTTGACAGGACGACTTGTTATGAACAAAACGATAAATTCTGAGTTCGCTACTATGAATGTTGACACTTTGGTTGATGCTACTTATTTTGTAAGGATAGTTTATCGCGATGGAAAGACAAGTGTCGGTAAACTTATAATAAATAGATAATGAAAAAAAATAATATCAAAAGCAGGATTAGAGGTGCTTACCTAACTTCGGTGGTAAGCATCTCGCTTGTTTTATTGTTGTTGGGAATTGTCGGGCTGCTAATGCTTAATGCCAAGCAGATTTCCGATTACGTAAAGGAGAACTTGTGCTTTTCGCTGATTATAAGCGATGATGCTGCCGAACCTGATATAAAGCAGTTTCAAAAGACGCTTGATACCCATGATTTCATAAAGTCAACGGAGTATATTACAAAGGACGAGGCTGCAAAGCAGTTGCAGGATGAATTAGGTGAGGATTTTATTGAAACATTGGGCTATAATCCTTTGTCGCCGACAATAAATGTCTATTTGAATTCCGACTATGCAAGTCCCGACAGCATTGCAAAGCTCGAAAGTTTTTTCCTTTCAAAGTCGGACATTGTGAGCGAAGTTTCGTACCAGCAGAACCTTGTAAACCTTATTAACGACAATATTAAGAAGGTGAGTATAATACTTCTTGCGTTGAGTGCATTGTTCTTCTTGATTTCGTTTGCTTTGCTCAACAATACAATACGCCTGCAGATATATTCAAAGCGATTCATTATCAATACGATGAAGCTTGTTGGTGCAAAACGTAGTTTCATACGCCGACCTTTTGTTGCTTCTGGCGCCTTGCAGGGATTGATTAGTTCGTTGGTTGCCATTGCTTTGCTTTATGCGATAATTTATTTTGCAAACTCCCAGCTCGAAGGCATCATGGGGTCGATTGATCCTCTGATAATGTTGTTGCTTTTTGCTGGAGTAGCCGTTGTGGGTGTTTTGTTATGCATTTTTGCAACATTGTTGTCTATCAACAAGTATTTGCGTTTGAAATCAATAAATCTGTACTACTAAGATGATACGAAAGAAAGAAGAAGCGGAAGTTATTGTTGCTGAAAATGTTGCTGGCGGAAAAGGTAAGATTTTCAAGAATATGATGGTTAATGCTTCCGAGATGTGCGGCAAAGGACGTATGGTGGCGCGTATGGTGCTTCCTGCAGGAAGCTGTATAGGAGAACATGCTCACGTGGAAGATGCCGAACTTTACTAGATCCTGAAGGGAGAAGCAGTTGTTACCGATAACGACAGGACAGAAGTTCTGCATGCTGGCGATGCCGTTTTTACAGCTAAT
>JAGCNN010000039.1 GCA_017645925.1 Bacteroidales bacterium | reverse complement strand
TTTTTAAAGTACTTTAAATAAAATTAGTTATGGCTTTTAATTTAAGAAACAGAAGTTTCCTGAAGTTATTGGACTTCACACCAAAAGAGATTCAGTATATGCTTGATTTGGCTCGCGACCTCAAGAGAGCAAAATATGCTGGAACAGAACAACCGACAATGAAGGGCAAGAACATCGCCCTCATATTCGAAAAGACCTCTACTCGTACCCGTTGCGCATTCGAAACCGCAGCTTACGACCAGGGTGCACACGTTACCTACCTCGGACCTACAGGTTCGCAGATTGGCGTTAAGGAATCGATGAAGGATACTGCTCGCGTTCTCGGTAGAATGTATGATGGTATCGAATACCGTGGTTTCAAGCAGGAAACAGTTGAAGAACTTGCTAAGTACGCTGGCGTACCAGTATGGAACGGCTTGACCAACGAATTCCACCCGACACAGATACTTGCCGACTTCCTCACTATGAGCGAACACGTTGACAAGCCTCTCAACCAGGTTACTTACGCTTACCTCGGCGATGCTCGTTTCAATATGGGTAACTCGTTGATGGTTGGTGGTGCAAAGATGGGTATGGATGTTCGTATCGTTGCTCCTAAGAAATTGCAGCCAAGCAAGGAACTCATTGACACCTGCAAGAAGATTGCAAAGGAAACCGGTGCTAAGGTAACTGTTACCGACGATGTTGCAAAGGGTGTTAAGGGTTGCGACTTCCTCTATACCGATGTTTGGGTATCTATGGGCGAACCAGTTGAAGTTTGGAAAGAACGTATCAAACTCTTGAAGCCGTATCAGGTTAACAAGGAAATGATGAAGATGACAGGCAATCCAAACTGCAAGTTCATGCACTGCTTGCCAGCATACCACAACCTCGAAACTCAGGTTGGCCGCGACGTTAACAAGCAGTTCGGTCTCGACGGCATCGAAGTTACCGAAGATGTATTCGAATCGGAAGCATCAATCGTATTCGACGAAGCAGAAAACCGTATGCACACCATCAAGGCTGTCATGGTAGCAACCTTGGGTGACTAATAATTTGACAACAACAAAAAAGACCACGCATGATTGATTATGTGTGGTCTTTTTTATTGTTATTCCTTTGATTATCATTGTTGTTCTCTAAAGTACCCAGCCAGTCATTACTTGCTACGCTGCGTGCGCTAAAGGGTCCGGAAAGTAGAACGAACAGCATAAGGAACGTTGCTTGTGAGTTCACTTGTCCGGAACGTTGCTTGCAACCTCACGAAGTAATCTGCTCTCTATTAATACGTTAACTGATTACGGACAGCAGTTTTCACAACGCTCCCCGTTCCGTATCGCGTGTTACGACTAGCTTCCGCACCTTTAGCTCACGCAGCGAAGCAAGTAAATGCCCCTCCTTTATTCTAATTGTCTTATAAACACTTGATAACATTATAAATACGCGTGTTATTCTATTTTTTAGCGGACACTAATATTTGATTATGTATTTTCTATTCTTCAAACACTAATTTGAACTATAAGCCAAGCATTATCAATAAAGTTTTTTTATTTTTGCACACCAAAATATCATAATATATGATTAGAAGAATAATTTTATCGCTATGTTTCGTGGCAACGTGTTTCAGCCTTATGGCACAAGGCAATCTGAAAGCGTATGCCGAATACGACTACTATCGCACAAATAAAAAAGGTTTTGCCATGTCGGTTGTGAGCGACTACCAGCTTGCCGACAACTTTAATATTGGATTAGGCTTTCAGGCATCGGCTACCAACAGATATG
Organism: Bacteroidales bacterium; assembly: GCA_017645925.1. GTDB lineage: Bacteria > Bacteroidota > Bacteroidia > Bacteroidales > ML635J-15 > Bact-19. Next base: position 3,124 of record JAGCNN010000039.1, on the reverse strand, counting down.
CAATTGATTTAAGAGGGCAAGTAAATTTTCTGAAGGTAGAGAAAGGCAGATTGTATGTGGAAAACAGATACCTGTATCGCATTTTTCCAAACTACAGCATACAGGAATTCAATGCTTTACTCGACATTGGATGGCAGTGTCAGCACTTTAACGTACAGCTAGGCCTTTGCAACCGATATACAGCTGACATACCACTACGCAACGAAGGCGGAATGGGAACAATATTCGAGCCTATGAATGTCATGTTCAATGTTCAGTACCATGTTTTTAGGGATGACCACAGATGGAATATCGGTCTTGGCATATCTAACCAGCACGATTTCATGATAGAACGTTTCACTTTGTTCTTCTACACCATCGACGGGTATTTCAACATAAACGACAACTGGCAACTATTAGGAGATTTTACGCTTCATCCATGCGGCGTCCTTAATTTGTCGGCGCAATTCGATGGATTCCGTGTAAAATTTGGCTTTAACTGGATGTTTAACCGCAAATAACTATAGAAATGAAAAAAATAATTATCGTCATACTTTCAGTCGTAAGCATTGCAGGATTAAGTTCATGTGGCAGACTGGACATAGCAGGAGCAGTAATCAACCGCAGCGATACCGAAAAAAGAGTTGAGGCTTGGCTTGAATGGAATAAAACCCATGGTGAACCTGTTTTCAACAATATACCAGATTCGTACTCGATATATGCGTGTAGTGATGCACATTACTCGGACAGAAACGATTTTACACCACAAGATGAAGACGACCGCCTATACAATTTTATAACTGCAGAAAGAAACGACTCCGAGGCAATTTTTGCATTAATAAATGGTGACCTTGCAAACCAGAGTGGCGACACATGCTACAAGATTATCAAGGAATCTCTAAAATACAACTCGGCAACACAAGCAGACAACGATACTTGTTTTGCTGTAATAGGCAACCATGATGTCTATTATGACTGTGCAAAGCATTTCGGCGATTTTTTCCACACTTCTACATACTCGGTGACGGTGAATACCATTAGTGGTTACAAAGACAAATTTGTATTCCTTGATTCGGGCAACGGAACATTTGGCGGTTTGCAGACCGAATGGTTAAAGGAGCAACTTGCTGAACGTAATACGTATAGGCATTTTGTAGTGATTTCCCACAACTGGATTTTCCGCACATGGTACAATTATGCGACAACACCAGCCGCCAATCTGCCCGAAGATGAGCAATACGCCTTTATGGACATGATGAGCAAGAACAATGTGTCGCTAGTTTTGATGGGGCATTTCCACTATAGGGAGCAACGCTACTCAAACGGAGTGCCGTATGTAATGACTGACAACCTTAACGAAAGTGAAGACGCTCCAAGCTATATTGTCGTAAAATGCGGCGACACCATAAGCTACGAATACAAGGAACTCAACAATTAAAATCAGCCGCAAAAGTTTTATAAAGAATTTGTATTTTTGATGCCTAAAAATTAAACGATATGTTAGTTGTAGGAATAGCAGGCGGTTCTGGTGCAGGAAAGACCACCGTTGTCAACAAGATTACAGCGCAGTTGCCAAAGGATATGGTAACGTTGGTGCCACAGGATTCGTATTATTGGGATAGCAGCCATTTGCCGATGGAGGAGAGGAAGAAGATAAATTTCGACCATCCGAATGCCATAGAATGGGATTTGCTGATTCGTCACATCAAGGAATTGAAGGAAGGCAAGGCGGTGGAACAACCGATTTACGCATACATTACCAGTTCGCGTAGCAAAGAGACACTTACGGTAAAACCAAGCAATGTAATAATTGTGGAAGGCATAATGGTGCTCACACAGCCCGAATTGCGTGACTTGATGGATGTTAAAGTTTATGTAGATGCCGATGCGGATGACCGTCTTGCTCGAATTTTGCGCCGTGATACTGTTGAGCGTGGTCGTTCGGTAAACGATGTGCTTGAGCACTACTACGAAACCGTAAAGCCTATGCATTTGCAGTTCATTGAGCCAACAAAGCGCTATGCCGACATTATTGTGCCAAACATTGGCGACAATGATGCTGCAGTAAACCTTCTTGCAAAATTCATACATCAGCATATCGACAACAACTAAAACAAACAGCAATGCAGGATATTGACCTTAAAAATGTAATGTTCATCGACATAGAAACTGTGCCGATGTGTGCATCGTTTGAAGAGATGCCCGAAAATTTCCGGAAACACTGGGACAAGAAATCAAAGAATTTCAGAGCAGAAACCGAAACTGCATCCGATGTTTATCAGCGTGCCGGAATATATTCCGAATTTGGTAAGATTGTATGCATATCGGTAGGATTTGTCAATGGGGAAAAGTTCCGTGTGAAGTCGTTCTATGGCGATGATGAAAAGCAGATTCTTTCGGGTTTTGCCGAAATGCTGTCGAAATGGGATCCGTTTGGAAACAAGATGTTGTGCGGACATAACATAAAGGAGTTTGATGTTCCGTACATTGCCCGCCGAATGCTTGTCAACCGCATGTATAACCTGCCAAAGGCTCTTGACCTTGCAGGAAAGAAGCCATGGGAAATAAAGCATATTGATACGCTTGAATTATGGAAATTTGGCGATTATAAGAATTTTACCTCGCTTGCTCTTATGGCTGACCTTTTCGATATTCCAACGCCGAAGGATGATATTGATGGTAGCGAAGTCGCTGGCGTTTACTATGGAGAACACGATGTGGAACGCATTGCAATATATTGCGAAAAGGATGTCCTTTGCGTGGCAAACTTGATGCTAAGGCTTCAGGGCAAGGAAATATACATGTACGACCAGATGGAACGTGCAAATGTTTAGAATTTATTGGAGTCCGCGAAAACTCTACCTGTCATCCGTAAAACAAAGCGAACCGACTAAGGAACGTGTCGTGTGAGCCAGTTTGTTCGGAACTCTTTCACGAAACGAAGTGAGTAATCTGTTCCATAATAATCCGTTAACAGATTACGGACAGCAGTCTTCACAACGCTCCCCGTTCCGTATCGCGTGTTACGACTAGCTTCCGTACCTTTAGCTCACGCAGCGAAGCAAGTGATTGACAACCCCTTTTTTAGCGGACCCTAACAAAAAATCCCTCACATCGTGCGATGCGAGGGATTTTTTTATGTGAA
>JAGCNN010000038.1 GCA_017645925.1 Bacteroidales bacterium | reverse complement strand
GAAATTGCTACGAATATTTTAGAATCATTGTTGGGAAAGTAATTATTAATAACGTTTCTGATAAAGTGTTTTATTGGCAAAAATATTGTTGGCGAGCTGGCTGATTATCTGAGGAGACAGAACTTTAAGATTGGTCATACGTTTATTGACTTCGACACTGTGATTTTAGCTAAATGTCAACTTGTTAGGACATCGTAGATTATGGATTTTGCACCCACCGATTTTGGGACGCAAAATAATGCAGGCAATCAACAAGTTGGCTGAATACTTCGCAAAAGTGTCGAAGTCAGGAAAATTTACGCCATCGTTTTTTCTATCCCCATATACTTTGATTTAAGTATCTTTGCGCAAAATTTTGTTTATGTTCAAACCCGAATTGCTTTTGCCGGCAGGTACCCTTGAGGCTTTTTTTGCTGCTATGGAAGGTGGTGCCGATGCTGTGTATCTTGGACTTAAAAAGTTCAATGCCAGAGGGCGTGCCAAGAATTTTTCGTACAACGATTTGCTGAATGTTGTCGCTGAGGCTCATTCGCGCGGACGAAAAGTTTATGTAACGCTAAATACCCTGCTGAAAAACAATGAGATACCAGACCTGATAGAAACATTGTCGGCACTTGACCAATGTCGTCCAGATGCGCTGATAGTTCAGGATTTGGCGGTTGCGAACATTGTTGGACGTTATTTTCCAAACCTGCAGCTCCATGCGAGCACACAAATGTCGGTGCATAATTCTCTGTCGTGCAATTATTTAAGGTATTGCGGCTTTTCGCGTGTCGTGCTTGCTCGCGAGCTAACAATGCACGAACTTTCGCAGCTGATGAAGTCGGTGGATGTGGAAACAGAAATTTTTATTCATGGTGCGTTGTGCTATTCGGTTTCGGGACAATGCCTTTTCAGTAGCTATCTTGGTGGTAATTCGGCAAATAGAGGTTTGTGTACGCAAGTCTGCCGCCGCAGTTTCAAAACAGAAAAAGGCAATTTGCCGCTTTTCAGCATGAAGGATTTCCAGCTTGTGGATTTGATTCCCGAATTTGCAAGGCTTAAAGTTTCGTCGCTGAAAGTGGAAGGCCGCATGAAGACACCCGACTATGTTTACAATGTTGCACGCGCTTATAGGATGGCGATTGACGACCATTCAAGGATAGAGGAATCAAAGGATTTGTTGATGTCGGATTTTGCCCGCGAAAAAACATTGTGGTTTATGGGACACGATGTTGTAAATTCAGTATCAAGTCGTTCGGAAACAGGAATATACGTTGGCAAAATAGAAAGCATTGATGGAGAATGCATTGTGTTGAGGTCGGAAGTTGAGCTTACAAAAAATGCCAAGTTGAGATGCCGAAACAGCAATGATACAAGCGCGGAATTTATCAGGATTGAGGGTTTGTCCCATGAAAATGACATTTATCGTATATTTTGCAAAACCGAAGGCTACACTTGTGGTCAGGATGTGTATCTTGTTGGCTTCTCGAATCTTCCATTTCAGACAAAGTTCAGAAGACCAGTGTCACGGCGTATAAATTTTCCATCCCAGCAGAAAAAAGATGCCATCAGACGTTCTTTCCCTGCTGTTGGTTCACATGGTGGCGAAATGAGACTTTTTTTGCGCGTGTCAAACTCCAAGCTTTTAAGGAAACTTAATCCCAATGGTTTTGAAGCTATATTTGCAAAATTGTCTCTTGCAGAAGTTTCTGATTTGATTACAATTGCAATTCCAAAGGAAACTAAGCAGCGTGTATTTGTTGAGTTGCCGAAATATATTTCCGAACTTTCGTTGGCAGAATGGAAATCGGTCATTGCAAAGTTGTATCAATCTGGATACAAGCGTTTTGTGGTTTCAAATATTTCGCAGTTGCCATTGTTGCCGCCCGATAGTGTTGTTGCTGCAAACGAAAACGTGTATTTGATGAATGACATAGCGGTGAATTTTGCAAGGTCGGAGAAAATCAGGCACTATTGCTATCCGGTTGAAAACGACTATCCCAATTTGATTTCAGGCAGGGATAGAGGCGGAATTATTCCGATTTATTTCCATCCCGACTTGTTCTATTCGCGTCAACCCATTGTTGCCAAGGCTTTTTCCGATGAAAGCAAGTCTCGTTACGGCTGTTCTGTGGAGGCTGGATTTACTGTTGTTTCCGACTGCAAGGCCGTTTCGTGGACGCAAAATGTTGAAAAATTCCGAGGCAAAGGCTTCTGTCGTTTTCTTATTGATATTTCATTCGACAATGACCTTGTGCGACTTTCGGAAATTATGCTTGCTGTGAAAAATTCGACCAAAATGCCGAATACTGTAGATTTTAACATGAAGAAGGGGTTGAAATAATGTCGGATTTATTGCTGAGAACCAATTTTTTTTCAGCATGTAAACCAGTTGTTATTTGGTAATTTGTAAATCCAAACGAAAAAATCAACAAAAAAACAAAAGGAAACGAATATTCGTATTATTTTTGTCCTTTAATTTTAAATGTAAGAACATGAAGAACATAATTCATTCAGACAATGCGCCTGCAGCAATCGGACCATATAGCCAGGCTGTTGAGGCAAACGGTATGATTTTTATTTCTGGTCAGTTGCCAATCGACCCGGCAACGGGAACAATGCCAGAGGGCATCACAGCACAGACCGAACAGAGCATGAAGAACTTGGAAGCTATCCTGAAGGCTGCCGGCTGTACTTTCGACAATGTTGTTAAGTCAACCTGCTTGCTCGCCGACATGAGCTATTTTGCCGACATGAACGCTGTTTACGGAAAGTATTTCACTGCAAATCCTCCCGCAAGAGCAGCTTTCGCTGTAAAGGAACTCCCCAAGAAGGCTCTTGTAGAAATTGAAATGATTGCTGCAAAGTAGTCGATTGTAGAACTTAAATTTACAGCTTTGAAAATATTTTTAGCATCATCGGGCGACGACAGCGACATACCTCCGTCGTCCGTCGTCTCCGATTTTCTTGGGCGTTTCAACCTTACGCCCGATGTTTTTGTACAGACAAATCCTGATGTTATATGGTTCCTTACGGGTGGAACCGAGCACAAGGTGCTTGACAGGATTGAATCAAAGAACCGATATTGTTTCCTAGCATCGCGCAACGGCAACTCGTGGGCAGCAGCTACCGAGGTGAAGGCTTATCTTAACGAAAAGGGTATAAATACCAAACTTTTCGATGTGGATAAGTTGCAAAGCCTCAGTGAGTTGGAAAGGTTTCTCACGCCTCCTGCATCCGAAAAAAAGGCAAGATTGGGTGTGATAGGCGGAATTTCCGACTGGCTTGTGTCGAGTATTCCCGATGAGGACTTGCTTGATGATTTGCTTGACATTGAGCTTGTTAACTTTTCGTGGGACGAATTGTTGGCTTTGCCTGAGGGCGAGGATTTCTGCAATTTCGCAGAAAATTTCGGCAGGTTCGGTCACGAAAGTTTTGCCTCGGAATTGTCATTGGTAAAGAAGTTTGATACGCTCATCAAGCAGAACAACCTCGATGCTGTTACTGTAGGTTGTTTCGGACTTATCGGCAAGGTTGGAAATACGATTTGTCTGCCTGTGTCGGCAATGAACGACTACGGTTTTCCAGCCGCTTGCGAAGGCGATTTGTGTTCGGCTACGGGCATGATGATTGTCAAGCGTTTGACTGGCAAGATTCCGTGGATGGCAAACCTCAGTTTTGCCGACAAGGAGGCTGCGATATTCTCGCATTGTACCGTGCAGAAGAACCTGCTTGACAAGATGGAAATTACAACTCATTACGAGACAGGAAAGTACGCTGCTGTTAAGGGCGAAATGAAGAAGCAGAATATTACTATTTTCCGCATCGACAGAAAGTTGGAATATTGTTTCCTCTCGCTTGGCGAAATCGTTGACAACTGCGATTATCCGCTTGCATGTCGCACACAGGTAAAGGTAAAGATGACTTCGAAGGGTTTGTTCCTGCTTCGTGAATTCCCGCTAGGTAACCATCACCTAATTATAGATGGGGATTGTACCGATGCTATTGCTGAATACTTTACAAATAAGGGATTTAGGGTGGTGTAGGAGAATAATGGAGAATTGACAATTAATAATGGACAATTAACAATGGGCTAAAAGGCTGACAGGCTAAAAGTCGGAAAGCCTTAAAGCCATCGCAATTGTACAGACGCAAAATTTTGCGTCTCAACAGAAACCATAGAACGTTGAACATTGAACAAGAAACTTGAAACGGCAGAGCCATAGAAACTTAGAAACAGCGTAGCGCAGAAACGTGAAACCAGAAACTTTGAACTTTGAACCTTGAACCTTGAACCTTGAACCTTGAACAAGAAACTTAGAAACAGCGAAGCGTAGAAACGTGAAACATAGAAACTTGAAACGGGCTTTGCCCATAGAAACTAAAAAAATATGACCATGAAGAAACTACTGTTGATTTTGGCAACTTTGCTTATTGCAACGCAATTTGCAACAGCAACCCCAGGATGCTACTGGGTATTTTTCCGTGATAAGGCGAATACATCATTCAATCCTTACGAATATTTTGATTCAAAGGCAATTGAGCGCCGCGAGAAGTTGGGATTGTCGCTATATGACATTACCGATTATCCGCTAAATGGCGGCTATGTAGATGCGGTTTCGGCTTTGTCGGAAGAAGTTGTTGGTGAATCGCGCTGGTTCAATGCGGTTGGCATTATGGCAGAGAGCGAAAATATCGAGAAGATAAAGGCATTGTCGTTTGTTTCGCGAGTTGTGGAAATAGCAGGGGAGATGGTTGTCGCTTCGTATGTAGGTATGGTTGACGATGAAAACGATGAAACCTACGACATCGAAATGCAGAAGCCTGAACTTCTGCCTCAGCTTCTTAGAATGCAGGGCGAAAAGTTTGCCGAAAACAACATCGATGGAAAAGGCGTCAGGATTGCTGTATTTGACGGTGGTTTCCCTAAAGTTGACAAACACGAGATTTTCAGCCATCTTCGCGACAACAATCAAATTGTCAAGACATGGAACTTTCCGAACAAGAAGGAATACGTTTACAGTTGGAGTACGCACGGCACAATGACATTGAGCTGTATTGCAGGCGTTTACCAAACAGCGTATGGTGTGCAGAAATTGGGTTTGGCTACTGGTGCTGAATTTCTGCTTGCCCGTACCGAGGTTAATCCAGAACCTTTCAAGGAAGAAATATGGTGGACTCAGGCAATGGAGTGGGCAGACCAGAATGGAGCCGACATCATCAGCAGTTCGCTCGGTTATGGCAAGGACCGATACTATACCAAGGATATGGATGGCACTTCACATGTTGCCAAGGCTGCAAATATGGCGGCTCGCAAGGGTATGCTGGTTTTCAACTCGATGGGCAACGAGGCAGACGACAAGTCATGGTACGTTCTTATTACTCCTGCCGATGCCGACAGTGTTATCTCGGTTGGTGGAATTGATGATTCGCTCGATGAGTACCGCCACATCAGTTTCTCATCGTTCGGACCTACTGCCGATGGTCGTCGCAAGCCGAATGTAGTTGCTTTTGGTCACGCCTACGTTGCTAATCCAAAGGGCGGAATGACAATGGCATACGGAACTTCGTTCTCGTGTCCGTTGGCAGCTGGTTTTGGGGCATGTGCTTGGCAGACAAAGCGCGACCTTACCGCTATGCAACTCAAGGATGAAATAGAAAAGTCTGGCGACATTTATCCGTATTTTGATTATGCGTTGGGCTATGGCGTCCCGCAGGCAGGTTATTTTGTTAAGGGTGGAAAAAAGGCGGTAGAACCTACATTCGAGTTCGAAAAAGATGGAATCGCCTTGAGGATAAAGTGCGAGCCTTTTGAGGAAAACACCGAGGTCTTCTATAACATTATGCGTGACGATGGAAGTCTGTACTCATACGAGCATTTTGATGCAAGGGGAAATGCGGTAATATCCTTCGATAATATGTACATTTATTCAAATTGTACTGTGAATGTATATTATCACGGATATGTAGGCTCGTACCAAATTGGGGAAGACCGAAATGTTAATTTGTCGTATTCACCAAAATCACGTCATACAACACCTACAAATGCGACAAATGCAACAAATATAATGTCGAGAAATGTAACACAGTCTCAGCGAGAGTATGGCAGCCCCAATAAGCATCATTTGTTATTGCAGATGAATGCCGGTTTTGCAGGCGTTAAGACTTTTGAAGGCACGACCAACAAGCAGAAGTCAACATTTTCGGCACTTATCGGTATGCAGTGGGACGCTTGCAAGAAGTATAGCCTTGCTTTTGGTTTAGGAATGGGATTGGATGACTATAGGGGAGAAGCTCTTGATGGTATTGTAATTGCTACGCCAACAGTAACTGGCGTTATGACCTTACAGAAAGAACGTTTCCGTACCACCAACCTTAACATTGAATTGTTCCAGCGTGTAAAACTTGCAAGCGGAGGTCTTCTTAGCAACGGACTTACATGGGATTTGGGCGTTTTTGGAATGTGGAATTTCGAAGACCGTTATGTTCAGGTTTGGCAAGCTGATATTACGGACAATTACAGAAAGACAAAAATCATAAACAAGAATTACGACTTTATCAATCCGTTCCAGTGGGGAGTAAAGACAGCAATAACTTACGATATTGTTTCAGTTTATGCAAAACTTAGGATTTCTGACTTGCTCAATCCAGCTTTGTATCCCGGAACTTACAAGGACTTTATGAAACTGGAAATAGGTATGCAGCTGATAATAACGAAGTAAAGAGGATTTACGAATAAAATTTAGCCGACCATTCGCCCCTTCGACAGGCTCAGGGAGCGAAGAATATGGTGCGGCTGATTTTCACTCTTCCACCTTGCACCAGTCCTTCCACGAGATGTATTTTATGCCGTTGATTTCGCAGGTGAGGTCGCCGAGGTAGAAAACTGAGCCTTTGCAGTTGCTGTCTTTGCGAAGTCCCAGATAATCACGCACACTTTCCGACAACTTGCTTTCCGCATCTGCTGAGCTTTTTATTTCGATGGCAAATGTGTGTTTCCAGTCGGCTATAATGTCAACTTCGAATCCCTTTTGGTCTCTGAAGAATGTCAAGTTAGCTTTTTTACCAAAGTTCAGTCGGTTTTTGAGCAGTTCTGAAAGTGCAAATGTTTCAACTACAGCACCTTTGTGCGGACTGAGCAATAGTTCTTCCTTGCTTTCAATTCTTAAAAGATGGCATAGAAGTCCCGAATCAACAAAATACATTTTTGGAGTTTTGACTAACGACTTGCCGAGGCTATTTGTTTCTGGTTCAAGGAAATGTATTATGAATGAGGATTCGAGAATTGAAAACCACTGTTTTATTGTTGGTGCCGATACGCCTATGACTTTGGAAATCTTGTCCATAGACACCATCTGTCCGCTGTATGTGGCTGACAACTGTATGAATTTCTTGAAAGATGACAGGTTGGATGGATTTATAAGGTTCTTGACATCCATATCCAAATAGGTGTCGATATAATTCTCGAACCAGTCGGATGCAATGAAGTGTTTCTGTGGGTCGTACAGAGGTGGGTAAAAACCTTTGAATATTGTGTCGTAGGCATTGTCGCTCAGCAGGTTGTCACTATTAAGTTCCTTAATCGAGAATGGCATAAGTTTCAAAGATGCTACACGACCGGCAAGCGAATCGGTTATATTCTCCTTCAGTCGGAACTGGCTCGAACCTGTAAGAATGTATTTCCCTGGTACATATTCTTCATTATCAACATAAAACTTTACGGCATCAAAGATTTCTGGTACTTTCTGTGCTTCGTCAATAATTGCACCATCTGGGAAAGCCATTAGGAAATCCTTTGGGTTTGAAGTTGCCAGTTCTCTCATCGACTTGTCGTCAAATGAGATGTATTTTTTGTCAGGAAACGCCATTTTTGCCAAAGTCGTTTTTCCGCTCTGGCGAGGTCCTGTGATTGCTACAACAGGAAACTGCGATGCCAATCTTAGCAATGTTTCTTTAGCCGTTCTATTTGTACTCATAGCAAAAATCTAAAGTTTATGTTGGTAAAAATCCAAAGTCTTTATTGGTAAAAATCTAAAGTTTATACTAGTAAAAATCCAAAGTCAAAGATAGTAAAAATCTAAAGTTTTGAGCAAGTTTTTTTTGAAAAAAATGATATTTGTTTTGTAATGTGTTGGTTGTTAGGGTGTTGTGATTGTGGGAATATGTGCTAATTCTATGGTGAATGGACAGGAGATAATGTTAACAACTGTGATAATGCAAAAATTATTTTCCGAAATCATCGTTTCCAATATTTTTTTCTAGTTTTGGGTTGTTATTATAATTTGAATAGAAATATATGCCCGACGAATTTTTCCAGAATCTGCATGATCGGGTTTCGTATCGTGCAAAATGGCACAATTACAATTGTGGGATGTATTTTGTGACCATTTGCACAAAGGATAGGAAACATTATTTCGGTGAAATTACCGATGGCGAGATGAATCTGTCGGAAATTGGCAAATGTTTGCAAGAACAGATTGTCAAGACCCCGGAAATGCGTGCCGATATGAATATGGAAATCCCATTGTTTGTCATAATGCCTGACCATGTGCACCTGATTGTTACAATTGGTGAAAATCAATATAACACGCCGGTCCGTGGGGGCGCAACACATTTTGATGACGCGACGCATTGTGATGACACAATGCATTGTAGGGGCGCAATGCATTGCGCCCCTACAAATGGCACCACAAATGGCGAAACAAATCATTGCGCCCCCACAGATGGTCAACAGATGAACAAATTTTCACCGCAATCGAAAAATTTGGCATCAGTAATCCGTGGGATAAAAATATCGACGACCACATTTGCGCGTAAAAATCAAATTCCATTTTCATGGCAACGTTCTTTCCACGACCGCATTATCCGCGACACCGCCGAAATGAACCGCATTGCCGAATACATAGAAAACAATGTGGCGGAATGGGATAGTGAAATGAAAAACATATAACATATCATCGCATTCAAATATTTTTTCTATTTTTGGCAATCAAAATAATTAAGGTATTAACTAAAAAAACGAAATTTTTGAAGTAGATAAATTAAAATATTATTAACCAAAGCATTAGCTATTATTCGCGTTCGAATCAAAAGCGTCGGAAACTGATGATTAGAAATATCGAGTAAAAGCAATTTCACGGAGACGCAAAGCTCCGTTGTCTCATGTAAAGTTAATGTTCGCACCGAATAGGTGTGGACAGTTCTAATGAGACAGCGGGGTTCATCCGACGCTCCCCGTGAATGTGATAGAAAGGTTCGCACCTTTCTTTTTGCCCGATTGTGACTGATAGCGTTGCGCAAATATCAGTCGAAGAATGGCAATAAAAAATCTTAATCAGGCGAAAACAGCAAAAAAGGATGAGTTCTATACTCAGCTTTCAGATATAGAAAACGAACTGAAGCATTATAAGGAACATTTCAGAGGGAAAACCGTTTTATGCAATTGCGATGATCCACGCATTAGCAATTTTTTTCACTATTTCAGTTACAATTTCGAGAAATTAGGATTGAAAAGGCTCATTACTACCTGCTATAAAAGCCAGAACCGAGATCTGTTCAGTACTAACGACAGCGAAAAGGCTATATGGCTTGAATATTTTGGCGACCGCAACGGCAATCTTGTTCCCGACCCCGAAGAAATTGGAATAAATTATTTCAATGGTGACGGTG
>JAGCNN010000285.1 GCA_017645925.1 Bacteroidales bacterium | reverse complement strand
TAACCTCGACCTGCAACTCGACGGACGAATAGGCGACAACCTTTTTATTTCGGCGGTCATAAGCGACAACAACATCCCCATCCAGCCCGATGGCAACTCGCAGAACCTGCAGGAGTTCGACAAGGTTTTCATCAAGATTTACAACTCCAAGTTTGCGCTTATTGCCGGTGATTTCGAGCAGAAGAAACCGCAGGGATATTTCCTCAACTACTACAAGAAGTCGCAGGGAATACACCTTTCGGGCAAAAAGACTTTCGAGACGGCAAAGCATAATGCTGGCGAACTGAACGCTTCGATTGGTGCGGCGGTTGCAAAGGGCAAGTATCACAAGATGCAGATTTCGGGCGTGGAGGGCAACCAAGGTCCGTACCGGCTTACTGGTGCCAACAACGAGGCATATGTGGTGGTGCTCGCTGGAACCGAAAAGGTTTACATCGACGGAATTCTGATGTCGCGCGGAAGCGACCGCGACTATGTCATCGACTACAATCTCGGCGAGATTACCTTCACGGCGCATCAGCCCATCAACAAGGACAAGCGCATAATCGTAGAGTTTGAGTACACCGACCAAAACTACACGCGCTTCCTCGTCACCTCGTCCAACACCCTGAAAATCGACAACACCGAGGTCTGGCTCAACCTCTACCACGAAGGCGACAGCAAGAACCAGCCTATCAACATGGATCTCCGCGATTCCGACAAGCGGTTGATGGCAGGCATCGGTGACAACCTCGACCAAGCAATAATCCCCGGTTACGACAGCCTCGGCTTCAATATCGACGAGGTGCGCTACAAGGTAATCGATACCATTGTTGATGGCGTGCAGTACGATTCGGTTTTTGTGTACAGCACCAACGAGCAGGACGCTTTCTATAGGGTTTCGTTTTCGCTTGTGGGCGAAAACAAAGGCGACTATGTGCGCGGAGTGTCATCGGCAAACGGCAGGGTGTACGAGTGGGTTGCACCTGTAAATGGAGTGCCGCAGGGAAACTATATTCCTTATACCAAGATAGTTGCACCGCAGAAAAAGCAGATGGCGACATTCGGGGCAAAGTCGAAATTCGGCGAAAAGACAAGCGCATCGGTGGAAGTGGCATTGTCGAACAACGACCGCAATACCTTCTCGAAACTCGATGGTGGCGACAATTTTGGCGTTGCTGTGAAAACTACTGCCGAGCAATATGTTGTGAAAACAGAGAAAAACACACTGAGCTTCGATGTGAACTATGAATTTCTGAGCAAAAACTTCGAGGCAGTAGAATATTTCCGCGAAACAGAATTCACAAGAGACTGGAACATAGGTTCATACTATGCCGATTCGCACTGCGAGAATGTTGCTGGCGGACATATCCGATACGCCAACCGCAAGCACGGAAATTCGCTCTACACAACATCGTACATAAACCGTGGCGTGGAATATTCGGGTTGGAAAAACGATTTTTCGTCAGACTATAGGCTTGGCACATGGCGAATTTCGGGAAATGCCTCGTTGCTTGCAAGTGCCGATTCGCTCAACAAAACCCAGTTTTTGCGCCATAAGCTCGATATTTCAAAGACCTTTGGCAAAATAATAATAGGTGCCCGCGAAGAAGGCGAGCGCAATGTTTGGCACAACGGCGAAGGCTCATTGCTGGCAAACAGTTATTCGTACAGCCAGTACGAAGGATTTGCCGGCACATCCGACTCTGCACAGCAGAAGTTTACGTTGTCGTACAAGTTCCGCAACGACCGCAAGCAGAGCCTCGACATATTGAAGGATGCCACCCGTGCACACGACTTTTCATTGTCGTCGGAAGTTGGCGGAAAGAACAACCATCGTCTGAAAGCGACCATCAATTACCGTCTGCTACAAGTGCGTGACACTTTGTTATATAGTGCCGAACCCGAAGACAACCTCACTGGTAAACTCGAATATAATTTCAAATTGTGGAAGGGAGCGATAACTTCATCGACATTGTACGAAATAGGTTCGGGATTAGAAAACAAAATAGAATACACTTACATTGAAGTTGCACCCGGACAAGGCGTTTACACTTGGACCGACTACAACGGCAACGGCGTGCAGGAACTTGACGAGTTCGAGGTAGCATTCTTTGCCGATCAGGCCAACTTCATCCGTGTGCAGATGCCATCGACAGAATATATAAAGGTGTATGCCAACAAGTTCAACCAAAGCCTTAACATCAATCCTGCAGTACGCTGGAAATCTAAGAAAGGTTTTCTCAAGTTCTTGAGTCGTTTCTCAGACCAGTTTGCCTACAGTATTTCACAGAAAAACACTTCGGACAAGATTTCCGAATTTGCAAATCCGTTTGCACAGAACATAAGCATCGACGAACTTGTCTCAATGAACTCGACCATCCGCAACAGCTTGTCGTTCAACCGAGGAAAACCCAAATTCGGCATCGACTACATTGTGCAGTCGCTAAAGGGCAAGAGTCTGCTTACCACAGGTTTCGATTCGCGGACAAATTTCACGCAGACAGTACTTATCAGGTACAACATTTCGCCAAAGGTGGGAATGCAGAACTCGACCATTTACGGCAAGAAAGGTTACGAATCGCAGTTTTTCACCGCAAAGGACTACAAAATAGCCAGCATCAAGGACGATTTCCAGTTCAATGTGCAGCCTAACATAAACAACCGCATTTCGCTTACCTACAATTTCGAGCAGAAGGATAACACATCAGGCGAAGAAAAACTTACCAGTAACAATGTCGGCCTTGAATACCGTCTAAATTCGGTGAAAAAAGGTTCGCTCAATGCAAATTTCAATTTTATATATTATAAGTATGCCAGTAGCGGCAATTCCGCCATCGACTACGAGATGCTTCAGGGACTGCAACCGGGCATGAATTTCACGTGGGGCATCAATTTCCAGCGTCAGCTAGCCAACGGATTGCAAATCAACCTTTCGTACAATGGTCGCAAGAGCGAGGCTTCGCCAGTGATACATACAGCAAGCGTGGAGGTAAGGGCGTATTTCTAGGCTAAAGCCGTTTAAAGATTTAAGGTTTCAAGTTTCTATGTTTCACGTTTGAATGGCTTCGCCGTTTCTTGGCTAAAGCCGTTTCTATGGCTTCGCCGTTTGAAAGTTTCACGTTTCTGAGTTTCTGTGGCTGCGCCGTTTCTGGGTATCAATGTTCGAGGTTCAACGTTCAATGTTTAAGGTTTCTGTTTTGTTGTGTCGTGGCGTGCCGCGACTATACGTGTTTCTCTAGTTCTTGTTTCTTTGTGGCGAGCCGCGACCATTCGCGGTTTATTTTGTTGTACGTTTGTGGGCAAAGAAATCCTTCATCAGTTTTTTGCATTCGTCGGATAGTATTCCTGAAATAAGTTTGGTCTTGGGGTGCATAATCTTTTCTGAAAATGAGGAAAATCCTCTTTTTGCATCGGGGGCACCATACACTACTTCGGCAAGTTGTGCCCATGCTATTGCTCCTGCGCACATCACACAAGGTTCAACGGTAACAAACAATGTGCAGTCGGTAAGATACTTTGCTCCAAGACTGTCCTCGGCGGCTGTAATAGCCATAATTTCGGCGTGGGCGGTAACATCGTGCAAATGCTCGGTTCTATTGTGAGCACGGGCAATTATCCTGTCGTTGCATACCACGACAGCTCCTATCGGAACTTCGTCCTCCGCGGCAGCTTCCTTCGCTTCTGCCAGAGCAATACGCATATATTTTTCGTAATCCATAGCGGCGGCAAAATTATAAAATAATCGCTTAAAATGCTTGCTTGCGTCAATTTGTCATTTTGTTAATTATATTTCGGAGAAACACAATGCCATGCCAAAAAAATCATATATTTTTGCACCTAAAAATATAACAGGTATGAACTTTAACAACGATTTTCGCAAGTACGCCGTAAAGCACAGAGGCGTAAACGGTCTTGTATTTGACCAGTACACAAGCATTTACAATGGATACATCAATCCTACGATTATAGAGGAACGTGCTCTCAATGTTGCTCAGATGGATGTGTTCTCTCGCTTGATGATGGACAGGATAATTTTCCTCGGCACACCTATTAATGATGATGTGGCAAACATAATCCAAGCACAGCTTCTTTTCCTTGAAAGCAGCGACCCGAACAAGGACATCCAGATTTATTTCAATTCGCCGGGTGGTTCTGTTTACGCTGGTCTTGGAATTTATGACACAATGCAGTATATACGTTCCGATGTCGCTACAATCTGTACTGGCATGGCAGCTTCGATGGCAGCAGTGCTTCTTTGCGCCGGTGCTCACGGAAAGCGTTCGGCTTTGAAACATTCGCGCGTGATGATTCACCAGCCAATGGGCGGCGCCGAAGGTCAGGCTTCTGATATTGAAATCACTGCAAAGGAAATTCTGAAACTTCGCGAAGAATTGTACGAAATCATTGCCAACCACTCGCATCAGTCAATCGAAAAGGTTCGCGTAGATTCCGACCGCGACCATTGGATGATTGCCGAAGAAGCAAAGGAATATGGTATGATTGACGAAATTCTTTATAGGGAAATCGAATACTAAAAACAATTGACAATTGACAATGAATAATTGATAATTTGTGGCGACGCGCCATGGTGCGTCGCCACAAATTATCAAATCATCGAATCATCAAATTTTCGAATCATCTCATGGAAAAAAACGAAAGATGTTCGCTATGCGGACGGCCACGCAAAGATGTTGGAATCCTTTTTCAGGGTGTAAATGGAAATATATGTGACGACTGTATTAGGCGTGGATATGAAATATTGAAGGATGAGGAACGTTTCCATTCGAATGCAAAAAGCACTGCAAAAGGCATTAAACTAAAGAAACCCAAGGAGATAAATGCATTCCTTGATGACTATGTAATTGGTCAGGACTATGCAAAGAAAGTGTTGTCTGTAGCCGTTTACAACCACTATAAACGTATAAGTCAGGAGAAAAACGATGTTGACATTGAAAAGTCAAACATAATAATGGTTGGCGAAACTGGAACTGGCAAAACCCTGTTGGCCAAGACTATAGCCAAAATGCTTAACGTTCCCTTTGCTATTGTTGATGCAACAGTCCTTACCGAAGCCGGTTATGTAGGCGAGGATATTGAGAGCCTCCTTACTAGACTTTTGCAGGCTGCCGACTACGATGTGGCATCGGCAGAGCAGGGCATAGTTTTCATTGATGAGATTGACAAGATAGCCCGCAAAGGCGATAATCCAAGTATTACACGTGATGTTTCTGGAGAAGGCGTGCAGCAGGGACTTTTGAAGCTCCTAGAAGGCTCGATTGTGAATGTTCCTCCGCAGGGCGGGCGCAAGCATCCCGAACAGAAGATGATAGCCGTTGATACAAAGAACATTCTGTTTATATGTGGCGGAGCATTCGAAGGACTGGACAAGATTATTGCTCGCCGTATGAATACACAGGTCGTTGGCTACGGAACGCAGAAGAACATAGAGAAGATTGATAGCAATAACATGCTGCAATATGTTATTCCCGAAGATATCCGCAAGTTTGGTCTTATCCCCGAAATTGTCGGACGTCTGCCAGTGCTCGCCTACCTCAATCCTCTTGACCGCCAAGCATTGAGGCTAATCCTTACCGAACCTAAGAACTCTATTGTAAACCAATACATAAAGCTTTTCAATATTGACGGAATAAGCATCAAATTCGATGATGAAGCCTTGGATTATATAGTAGATCAAGCAATTTCGTTCAAACTTGGTGCGCGCGGATTGCGGTCAATATGCGAGTCGATAATGCTTGAGGCTATGTTTGAGATGCCTTCGGAAAACAAAAAGTCGTTTACTGTGACCAAGGAATACGCTGAAAGCAAACTCGACAAGACTGCTGCTATACGGTTTAGAAATGCATAAATGTTCCAAATGGGGATTGTGAGCCACATTTGCCATAAATTGGCATTTGTGGTATTTTTTTTGTCATGCGCGGCTTGTTATTCCTTCTGCTTATCTAATGATTCCTTGTATTTCTTAATGTCATCAACATTGCGTTCTGTCAGGAAGTCTATTATAGACCAGCTATATTGCAGTTCCTCCTTGCCCAAATCGTTTTTGACGAGTTTTGCATCCTTGTACGAAAGCGTTATGTACTTGTATTTGAATTCCCCGCTAGTTTTTCCTGCCTTCAGGTCTTCGAGAATCTGAACTTCCATAAGTACCGTAGCTTCGAAAATAGTTTTTTCAAAAGTGCTTATTGGTTGAGTATAAGTCCACGATTCTGGACAATGTTCGTAACCTTTGCCCGTGCATTTCAACAGAGTAAGTCTGCCGTATGAGTCGTATTCTGCAATAATGTTTTTGTATGTTACTTCTTCTGTGAATTTGTTGAGCTTGCCGCCTTCAAGGAGAACTGTTAACCCTTGTGCGTTTGCTGCCGAAATACTAATAATCGCAATGATTGCTGCTACTAAAAATTTTTTCATGTTAGATTTCCTTTTTTATCGTTAAACTTTAAATATTATCAGACACAAATATAATGTTTTGGGTTTAATGATGCATACTTTTTCTTGGAAAAATTCAAAAATCGTCAATCGTACTTCTTAAATCGTAAATATTTTTTATTTTTGCCGAAAATTGAGTTTAAGTAAAAGAATATGACAGAAAAAGTTAAATGCCTGATTATAGGTTCAGGTCCTGCTGGTTTCACGGCAGCAATATATGCATCGAGAGCAAATTTGAG
>JAGCNN010000284.1 GCA_017645925.1 Bacteroidales bacterium | reverse complement strand
GAGGACTTTTGCTCTGCTAAGGCGAGGAAGCTCTGTGAAACAAACCGACTAAGGAACGTGTCGTGTGAGCCTGTTTGTACGGAACTTTTTCATGAAACGAAGTGAGTAATCTATTCTCTAATAATACGTTAACAGATTACTTCGTGAGGTTGCAAGCAACGTTCCGGACAACCGATTTCACACTGCTCCCCGTGCCGTATCGCAGGTTCAATCAGGTTCCCGAACCTTTAGCTCACGCAGCGAAGCAAGTAAATGACAAGCCCTATTATCAACTTTTGTATGTAATATAGAGGCATCAAGGGATTTATAATATTTTAGCTGATACCAATATTTTTTTAGTTTGTAAAGAGCAGAATCTTCACTCATTTGATTTATAGATAGCAATCTACACTCAAACCGGCATCATACCAGTATGAAGCCCTATGATTGTTTTAGTTCCGTCTTCCTGCTGAATATCAACAGTCCAACAAAAGTCAGCAATCCGTTTACTATCAGTATCTCGAATCCGAACTTGTAGCCGAAGAAAAGTTGTTCCGAATAGATGTTCAGCAGGTAGCTTATTATTGGGGAAAGAATAGCGATGAAAGGAACAGCCTTGTCGTTTGGTGTGCGTTTCTTTAGGAACAATCCGAAACAGAAAAGTCCTAGCAGCGGTCCGTAGGTGTAGCCGGCAATGTCGAAAAGCGTCTTGATGAGCGAGTCGGTATGGAACGGCTTGAAAACTATTATGATAAGAAAATATATTGCTGCAAAAGCTATGTGTGTCGTCTTGCGGATTTTTGTTTTTTTCTGCTCATCGTAGTTTGGTTTCTTGTCGAACTGTAGAATGTCAAAGCAGAAAGTGGTTGTTAGTGAGGTCAGCGTTCCGTCTGCACTGGAGTAGCCTGCTGCCACCAGACCTATAATAAATATAATCCATGTTACCGAACCAAGGTTTTGCGCAACAGCGGCAAATATGCTGTCGGACTTTTCGGGCAATGCAAAGCCTGTTTGCGACGAGTAAGTCATCAAGGCTACACCGAGAATCAGGAAAAGGAAGTTTACAATTACAATGCACACACTGAACGACAACATATTCTTCTGCGCTTCCTTCAACGATTTGCAGGTAAGGTTCTTCTGCATCATGTCCTGGTCGAGGCCTGTCATGGCTATGGTAATGAATGCACCGCTAAGTATCTGCTTCAGGAAAAAGTTGTTCGACCGCCAGTCGGTATCAAACATGCGCGTGTAACCTTCGTCGGTGGCTTGCGACATCATGTCAAAGAAGGAGATGTCCATGTCCTTTATCAGGAACACTATGGTTATCACCGTAGATAGCAGCATGAATGTTGTCTGAAGCGTATCTGTCCAGATTATTGTCTTGATGCCGCCCTTGAAGGTGTATATAAGTATAAGCACAATGAAAAACAGTGCCAATGCCCAGAATGGGACGCCTATTGCCTTGAAAACAAATTCGTGCAGTACAAATACAACAAGGTACATGCGCAAAGCAGAACCCATCAGACGTGATATTATGAAGAAAAATGAGCCTGTCCGCTGCGAGTTACTGCCGAAACGCTTGTCCAAGTAGGTGTATATGGATGTTAGGTTCAGTTTGTAGTAAAGGGGTAGGAGTACATAGGCTATGGCAATGTATCCTATTGTATATCCGATTACTACGCCAAAATATGTGAACTGGCTGCTTTGCACATATCCGGGAACCGACATGAATGTTACCCCCGACAGCGATGCGCCAATCATTCCGTATGCCACCACAAACCACGGCGATTTGCGGTTGCCTGTGAAAAAAGTATCGTTGTTGGCCTTCTTCGAGGTAAGATGTGAAATCAGTATAAGAAGAGCAAAGTAACCGACTACTATCGAAGCAATTATGTATGGATTCATTTTTTATTAAGTTTGCTTCCTGCCTCAGTGCCGATTTACTTTATGTTTTTAGGTTGCAAGTTTTCGGGCAGGTTGATGAAAAATATGTCAAGGTTGCCCTTTTTGCCCTTAGCTGCATTCGACTTTGAGAAATAAGCCTTTGTGCCGTCTTGCGAAATCTTGTATCCGAAATCGTCTGATGCGGTATTTATGTCCTTGCCAAGGTTTACGGGTTCGCTCCAGCAGTCCCAGCAATCGTCTCCTGTACGGGTAGAAACATACATGTCAAGTCCGCCAAGTCCTCCGTGTCCGTCCGATGCAAAGAAAAGGTGCTTGTTGTCGGAATGTAGGAAAGGAGTGCGCTCGGTGTACATTGTATTGATTGTGGCTCCGAGGTTTATCGGTTTTCCCCATTCACCGTTTTCATCTACTGTGCAGACGTATATGTCGGTCTGATGTTCGTCAACCTTTCCGTGGTATTCAAGTCCGTCGAAGTCGGCATCGTTGAAGAAGTTGAGCATGTCGCTGCGTTTTGCTGCAAAGAATAGGGCTTTTCCGTCCTTGCTTATGAAGGCATCGCCCTGCCAGTTGCTGGAATTTATATTGTTTGACATCTTTTGCGGCTTGCCCCATGTAGCACCTGCTTTTTTCGAGAAGTATATTCTGCCGTTCCTGAAGATGTACATTACGTTTCCTGATGCATTTATCGACTGCGGATAGTCGTTGCCCTTGGTTGAAACTTCGCTTATTATTTTGGCTTCGCTCCATCCGTCGTCGGTCTTTTCCGAAACAAAGATATCTTCGCCGCCCTTGTTGTTGCTTCTGCCTTCACCGCAGAAATACAAAGTGTTTCCGTCTGTCGAAAGTATTGGATTGTATTCGTTGCCATTGGTGTTTATAGTTTCAGGGAAAGCTTCGGTAACAATTCCTGCATTTTTCTGTTCAAGAATGTTGAGCAGTTCGTTTATCTTCTGCGGTTTATCCTTCCAATAGTCCTTGTATTTGAGGACAGTTACCGTTGCATTAGACCAGTTTCCTGCGACAATGTCGGCTTCAATCATCTTCTGCAGGGCTACAAAAGCCTTTTCCTTGGGAGCTGCTTCCTTTATGTATTCGTCGTATGCGGCAGCCGACTTCTTGGGATTGTAACCGTTATGTATTTTTAGTTTCTCGCCCTTTACAGCTGTTGCCGAATCGGCAACATATTTGTCGCGGATAAGGCTACGCTGGCTTTCGGTGAGTTCGCTGTAGAAATTTTTCAGCGAAATAAGTTCTCCGTCCGAAGCTACAAGGTCGTAGTATAGTTTTATAGCTTGATTCTTTTTGTCGCCTTCCAAGTTCTTGTAGCAGTATTTTATGATTTCAGGATTGTCGCCGGCACATTGCATTGCAGATGATATTGCCATGCTTTTCCATTTGCTGTCGGGGTATTTCTTTACGAAACGAATGTACGAGTTGCATCTGCCATCGGCAGTTTCTTCGTTGAATAGCTTTTCCTCGTACATCATTTCAGCCTTGTAGAACTGCGAACTTTTCGGATATTTTTTCAATTATTGCTTCAGTGCCTCCGAAGGATTTTCCTTTTCAGCTTCGTTGAGTGCTATTACATAGACTTTTTCCTGAGCTTCGCCAGCGAGTGCTGATGTCGGGTATTTTTTCAGGAATTCCTCGTATGCTTCAGCGGTATTTTCATTCTGGGCCTTTTCAAATCCCTTTTCATCGCGGCGCTTGGTAGCATCGGGAATCTGTTGTGCATCTGGATAGGTCTTTATGAAAGCATCGTAGGCTTCTTCGGTGTTTTTGGCGATTGTAAGCTTGTAGGCCTCAATGTTGCGGTACATTTTTGCTTCCGACTTGTATTCTTCCGATGCCTTGCGGTAAAAGAATAGGTAGTTCTGGTATGCCTCGTAGGTGTTGGCTTTGATTGCATCTTTCAGGGCATAGCGGCATATTGTGTCGGTGTAATTTCCAAAAATCGTCATATTAATAGGCACCGTATTTAGCTTTTCCTTTGTCTTTTCGTCAAGTTGCGGGTAATAGGCCTCGCAGGTTTGCAAGCACTTGTATGCCTCTACGGGATCGTAGCCTTCGTATTCTCGTTGAAATAGCAAATAGGCCTTGTAGAAGTTAAATTCCACATCGTCCATATTTTTTGACAAACCTTTTTCTATAGCTTTTTGTGCATTTTCGTATTTGCCTTTCCAAATCAATTCCAATGATTTAGTCTGCTGCGAAAAGGCTGTTGCACAAAGCAAAACTGCCAACGAAACAAGTAAAATTTTCCTATTCATGTGCTAATTTTTGAGGTCGTAAATTTATTTTAAATAATTGAAATATGGAAAAATATTATATATTATTTATTCAAGGGTAGCGGTTGATATTTGTTTTGCTGACGGAATCCTGAATGTTGATATATATGATTGATGAAAAAAACTTATTTTTGCCGTGTCAATACGATAGTTATGGTTAAGGATTTTGAAATAATTGACGGCAAATACATTGTTAGGGACGTAGTTGCTTGCTATGATGTGGATTCGTCGTTGAGAATTAGGCCTGTCGCTTTTATGAACATTGCGCAGGAAATGGCTACCCGTGCTGCCGACCACTTGGGATTCGGCTATTCCGACTTGATTAGCAAAAACATGGCTTGGGTGGTTTCACGGATGTATTTTAGGGTAGTGGATGTTCCGCGTTGGAAGGACGAACTTGTGGTTGCTACATGGCACAAAGGCGTGCAAGGTCCGTTTTTCGTCAGGGATTTTTCGGTTTGCGGAGCCGATGGTTCACCTAAGATACTTGCAACGAGTTCGTGGGTGGTACTTGATACCGAAAAACGTTCAATGATAAGGATTTCGGACGTTGAAAATATGATTCCAGAAAATTCGGCGTGCTACGAAAATGCAATTGATAGGCTTGCCCCCAAAATAATGATTCCGCGTGGAAGCGAACCTCGGTTGGTGCAAAGTGTAAAGCTTGGATATTCTGACATCGACATGAACGCACACACAAACAATGCCCGCTACGTACAATATGCAATGAATTGCTTTGATTTTGAGGAGCTACGCAACAAAACAGTGTCCGAGTTGTTCATAACCTTCAATCACGAGACTTATGCTGGCGAGGTACTTGACCTTTATATGGTTGACAATGAAATAGATGGGTTGACTGATGTTAGTTCGGGAAAACCTGTTGTACGCAGTACTACCATAGAAGGAAAGGTTGGCGACAGGCAGGCATTCTGCACAAAAATAAATTTTGTTGCCTGCGATTAGCGGAAGTTGCTGTTATTTATTAATCAGTTCGGGAAAGAAAAACCACACAGCCGCCCATTCACGCTTTACGCCGTCGGCTTTGCCTATTGAGGAGTAGCTGCTGTTGCGAACGGTTCCATCGTTATCAATCTTTCCAATCATGCTGTAGCTCGAGTTGCGAATTGTTCCGTCGCTGTCGATTTTTCCAACCATGCTGTAGCTGGAATTGCGAATTGTTCCGTCGCTGTCGATTTTCCCGATCATACTGTAGCTTGAATTTCGTATGGTTCCGTTATTGTCGATTTTTCCAATCATGCTATAGCTTGAATTCCTTACTGTTTGCGCCGAGACTTTAATGTTAGGCATCAAAAACATCAGTGTAGCAAGGATGAAAAAAATAAAATGCAATCGTTTCATATACAATGTGATTTTGACGTTTGCGTATCAAAAATTATACCGAAAAGAGGTGTCGTGAATCTGCTGGAAATGAAAAAAAATTCTTTTTTTTGCATGACCAAATGACAGGATATTTGTCAAAAAATGAGAGTCAAAATCAGCACAAAAATTATGCGCTACATAGGTGGTTTGTTGTCTGACTTCAATGAGTTGTTAAAAAAAACTTGCTAATTTTTATGCAATATTGGTGGGTTAATGTGTTGATTTTTAGTTTGTTAAAAAAATATTTTAAAAAACTTTAAAAAAAGTTGTGGGATTTATTAAAAGAAAATATAAATTTGTGGTCTTACAATAAAATTCATAATTGGAATATGAAGAAATATGTTTGGTTTTTGTTAAGTCTTTGTGTATTGCTGACTTTCGCAGTACCAGTTTGCGCTGAAGAAGCAGAATCTCAGCCACAGGACGCAGCAAAACAGATTGAGGAATCGGATGAAATTGCGCAAAATATTGCAGAGCCGACAGACGAGTCGCAGCCCGAAGCTGCAAAAGAGGAAAAGTTTGATGTTACCAGTCTTATAATGGGACATATCAAGGATTCGCATGTATGGCACATTCTCGATTACACTAAGGAAGAGAACGGTCAGGAAGTGGAAGTTCCGGTAGCAGTGCCTCTGCCAGTGATTGTGTTTGCAAACGGACACCTTGACTTGTTCATGTCAGGTGCGTTCCATCATGGACACGAAGCCGTTACAAAGGGCGACAACACCTATATCCTCGCCAACGACAAGATTTACCTTGCCAATGAAAAGGGCGGACTTACATTCAAGAACGGAGAAGAAACCACAGAAATGGGTTTCCATGAAGGCCTTGAATACCTTGAAGCAAATGCTTCTGCTGAAATAGCCAATGAAAAGCCATTGGATTTCTCGATTACAAAGAACGTAGCATCAATGATGCTTGTTGCTATTATATTATTAATTGTATTCATAAGCTTTGCAAAGGCCTACAAGAAGAATCCTGGCAGTCCAAAAGGCATGCAGGCTTTCCTTGAACCGGTTTTCCTTTATGTCAGGGACGATGTAATCTACCCCAACCTTGGCGAAAAGACCGACAAGTTCCTGCCTTACCTTATGACTGTATTCTTCTTTATACTTTTTAATAATATATTAGGTCTTATCCCGTTCTTCCCTGGCAATGCCAACGTAACTGGTAATATAGCAGTAACAATGGTTCTTGCCATTTTCACTTTCCTTATGATAAACTTGAACGGAAACAAGGACTATTGGCATCACACATTATGGATGCCGGGCGTTCCTGTATTCGTAAAGCCTATACTTGCTGTTGTGGAACTTATGGGTATCGTAGTTAAGCCGGTTGCTCTTATGATTCGTCTTTTCGCCAACATTTCGGCAGGACACATCATCATATTGAGCTTGGTTTCGCTGATATTCATCTTTCAGTCGTTAGCAGTTTCGCCTGTGTCGATAATATTTGTGCTGTTTATGGACTGCCTCGAAATGCTTGTTGCATTCCTGCAAGCTTACATATTCACAATGCTTTCGGCTGTGTTCATCAGTTTGGCAGTGGCAGAACATAAGCACGAGTAGAATGTTGATTTGAAATTTTTTATGTATAATTTTTAAATATCTAAAATTATGATGACACTTGCATCAATAGGAGCCGGCTTAGCAGTAATAGGTGCTGGCTTTGGTATCGGAAAGATTGGTAGCGCAGCAATGGACGCTATCGCAAGACAGCCTGAAGCAGCAGGTAAAGTTCAGACTGCAATGATCATCGCAGCAGCTCTTGTAGAAGGTGTTGCT
>JAGCNN010000283.1 GCA_017645925.1 Bacteroidales bacterium | reverse complement strand
TTTTTACAAAAAAAATCGACCTTTTAAATATTAAATACAGCAAACAATACTTATTATATATATACAACCAAAGATTATACATTAGTTATTTTTAGCAAAACACAAAAACATCAAAACAACAAGAAAAAGACTTCAAATTCACATCAATAACAGCAAGTTTTCAGCATCTTTTGCTATTTTACTCTTCGCAAATCGTACTTCACCTTTAGATTGGCTTAGCAAACCTTTAGTTCAACGAAGTTAAATCATGAAATCCCAGTATCGGTCTTGCGAAATTTTTTATTTTGTAATAAATATCCTATTTTGTATTTTTGTCAGCGAATTATTAAATATGGATATGTCGAACTCAAATTCTTCTGCGATTTCAAACGGACTCCGATATTTGGAGGACAGAGGATGGACGGAACTTATTGATTCCAGATGGACGATTGATGTGCGAGAAGAATTGGAACGGTCTGGTCTTGGATTAGCGGAAAATGAAATTATTGAAATTTGTAATGTTGCCATCGTACCTAAACCTGATTGGAATACCAAAGAGCGTTTGGGTATTACAAATTGGCCTACACGACAAGACCAAATCAACACATCCATTAAATACAATGCTTTTTCGGAACATACACTTCAACTGATAGACAACTACATAAACGAAATACTCAATGGAAGAACAAATATTGATAGATTCAATATACCGGAGCATGCAGGACTCTGCACGGCAGGTGCGCCGCTCATTGGGGCGTACATCGTATGCAACTACGCTCGAAGAAGCCTTGAGCCAAGTCGAAATGCTACAGAAAGCCAAGCAAGCAGCCCAGCAAACTGGGATATAGATGCCAAGCAAGAAGAGTTAGTACAACAATGGGCAGAAGCAAAACGACTATGGTTTCCTCATGCCGAACAATTAATTACCAATACCTTTGGTCCTAAAATAGCAGAAGGAGCTGAAGCTAAAGTCTATTACAAAGGCGGCTGTACATCAGTCGTGAAAGCGCGAACTTCTATTTATTCTACTTTTGGCAAAGCACTGGAAGCCATTGTTTTGCATAATACTCTTTTCCCCGAGACACAAATGTCTGTAATAGGTTTCACACGCGATTCCGACGGATTGTTCCGTTGCGTTCTTACTCAGCCATACATTGGATGCAAACGATTGGCAACCAAAGCGGAGATTGACGAGATGGTAGCCACAAAAGGTTTCCGCGACAATTATAGCGGGAAAGGCGTAAATTATATAGGCGAGCGTCTTTATTTGGAAGACATGCACCCTGCCAATGTTTTTGTTGACATACTCACAAACAAACCAACTTGCATTGATTGCATAGTAAAGTTTATCAATAAATAGTCCTCTTTTACATAATTAGTCTGACAGACGAAAGAAGGCAATGCTAATTATAAGTATTTTGCTGATGTTTTCGCACGAAATTACCCCCTCGGCTGCAAACTCCGTCTATACTCGCTGGGCGACTGCCCTAAATGTTTGGTGCAGTAGCGGCTGAAATAGGAAAGCGAAGCAAAATTCATACGCTCGGCAATTTGCGTAAGCGATAGGCGCTCGTCGTCGAGATACTTTTTTATAATTGGTACGGTATGGCGGTTGATGTAGCTGCTAACGCTGTGACCTGTGACACGCTTGACGGTTGCCGAAAGGTACTTTGGCGACACATTCAGTCGTTCGGCGTAGTAGTTTACCTCGCGCTGGGTGCGGCTTATACCCGTCGAAAGCATATCCATCAGCTGCTTCACGATGTAGGCTGTGCGGTCGCTGTGCGGAGCTGTAATATCGCGCTGCGCGTGTGGCTCGAAAATGTCGTACATCATCGTCAGGCAGAGGCTACCCATAAGTTCGCGGTAGAACAGCAGATGACGGTCGCCAAGTCGGTCGCGCAGACGATGAAACTCGGCCAGCATAATTGAAGCCTGCTCATCGGTAAGTGGAATTACAGGGTTTTGGTTCAAACTTATACTGCCGCCTATGCTGTAGTTGTTCGATGGTAGCAGGTTTTGGAGAAACTTGTTGTCGGCAGCGAACCACTCGACTTGCATGTCGGGATGCGCAGCAAGATTTTTCACACGGTCGGGCATCGGAACAACTACCAAATCATTCTTCACAATATGGTAGCATCGTTCGTTGAACACAAAACTCCCCTCCCCAGCCGT
>JAGCNN010000282.1 GCA_017645925.1 Bacteroidales bacterium | reverse complement strand
TAATGTTATGCTTGAGTAAGCGTTCTATTGAAGCCTTGTAGTCGTTTTCCCAGCCGTAGTAGCGGTTCCAGTCGTTTGCCGTACCCATCGAAATTGAGCCGAGGCAGATTTCGGAGTAGGGGACATCTGTCTGCGAGAAGATTCCGTTTAAAACCTCGTTGGTTGTGCCGTCGCCTCCAAGGACTATGATGTTTCTGTGTCCTTCGTTGAGGATTCTGGGGATGTTGACGATAGCATCACCTGCCGATTTTGTCAGGTAATGGTTGTATTGTATTCCTTTTTCGTCAAGGTAGCTGAATATTTCCTTCCATATTCGGCCTTTGTCGTTGCCTGAGTTGGGATTTACTATGAAAAATAGGTTGCTGTCCATTAGAACATTGTTTTTATGCGTTTTAGTCCGTTTATGAAGATGTCGATTTCTTCCATTGTGTTGTAGAAAGCGAATGAAGCGCGTGCGGTTCCTGTTATGCCAAAATGCTGCATTGCCGGTTCGGCGCAATGTGTGCCTGTACGTATTGCAATGCCGAGCTGGTCGAGGAGAATGCCTGCATCGGAGAAGTGTATTCCGTCCATTATGAACGAGATAAGGCTTGCTTTGTGTGGCGCTGTGCCGATGATTCTCACCCAGTCGAACTGTGAAATCTGTTCGGTAGCGTAGTCGAGGAGTTGTTTCTCGTATGCCTCTATCTCGGGAATACCTATATTTTGTATGTATTGTATGGCTTTTTCAAGGGCAATGGCATCGATATAGTTTGGCGTTCCTGCCTCGAACTTGAAGGGAAGCACATTGTATGTTGTCTTTGCAAAGCTTACGCTTTCAATCATTTCGCCACCGCCTTGGTATGGAATCATCTGTTCGAGCAGAGATTTCTTTCCGTACAGAACGCCAACGCCTGTAGGACCATAGGTTTTGTGTCCAGAAAATACGTAGAAATCGCAGTCAAGTGCTTGAACATCAACGTTTGTATGCTGTACGCCTTGGGCTCCGTCAATTAGGACAGGAACGTTGTGCTTGTGAGCGATTTCAATTACCTCCTTTATTGGGTTTACCGTGCCAAGAACATTTGAAATCTGAGTTACGGCAACGATTTTTGTGCGGTCTGTTATCAGCGATTCTAGTTTCTGGATTTCAAGGACTCCGTTGTCGTCGAAAGGTAAAACTTTGATTTTTGACTTTTTGCGGTCGCAAAGCAGTTGCCACGGAACGATGTCGGAGTGGTGTTCCATTTCGGAAACGATGATTTCATCGCCTTCGCCGATGAAAGTTTCGCCGAACGAATATGCCACAAGGTTGATGGATTCGGTTGTTCCGCGCGTGAAGATTATTTCTTCGGTGGAACTTGCGTTGATAAACTTGCGAACAGTTTCGCGAGCGCGTTCGTTGGCTTCGGTGGCGAAGTTGCTGAGATAGTGAACTCCGCGATGAATGTTTGAATTAAAGCGCGAATAGTATTCGGCTATCGTGTCGATTACTATTCGCGGCTTTTGTGATGTAGCTGCATTGTCGAAATAGACAAGCGGCTTGTTATGAACCTTTTCTGAAAGTATCGGGAAATCCTTCCTGATTTCTTTTACGTCAAAATTCATTTCTAAGTTTTTATTCTACAATAAGTTTGCTGACAGTTACATTGTTGCCGTTGTATGACTTCAAAGTGTAAATGCCTTTTGCTTTATTAGTTAAGTCTATTGTTGCGTTGCTTGCATTAATGTCCTGCTGCATTACGAGTTTTCCAGTAATGTCGTAAACTTCGATGCTTTCAATGTTTTCGCCACTGATGATGAACATTCCGTCTGATGGGTTGGGGTAGATGCTGGTTACAACATTTTCCTCATCAACATTGGTTACATAGTAGTCGTTAACATTGAATCTCTTCGACTGCATTACGCGGCCTTGAGTGTGGTTTTCAACCCAAACAACAACTTTGCACTTTGAAATGTCATAGTCGTCGCTTACAGTGATTGTGTAGCTAGTGCTGAACTGGTTGTTTTCGTCGAATGTTGCTACTGTGCCGTTTGCGTTGGGGTACATTACGCGGACGAGGTTGTTGATTTTTCCTGCTACGCCCCAGTTGTAGTTGATGTCCTCTGCAAGTGCTGCAATCACTACTATTTGGTCGTTGCCAAAGTATTCCGAAAGTTTTTCAGCGGTAACATTCAATGTGAATGTCTTGCTTCCTACTTCGGTCTGTGTCAATTCTGCAGTAAGGTTATATATAGAATTGATATTCTTTACGTGATTGTAGTAAATGGTATATGCTTCTTGCATCTCTGATACATTTGTTGTTGCACCCGACATTCCAACATATCCGTCGAATACAATTGATGGAGTGCCATCAAAGCCATAGTTCTGTCCGAACTCATTGTCCTTTCCTGCCCAGTAGTTGAAACGGTTATTTGACTCTGTGTATCCGTATGTGTCGGTTATATGCTGGTCTAGAACAATAATGTCTATGTTGCCTGCAGCTTCCATATTGTCGAGAGCCTTTGCTGCGTATGGGCAGTAGCCGCAACTCTTGTATGAGAATACTTCGGCAAGTACGAATTCTCTTTCAACGCTACCTTCTATAACAGCCTGTGCGGAGTTGGATGTATTTGAATAGCCGATTGCTGCTCCACAGTATGCCTGTACATTATATTCGTATGAACCGGGGTAAACATGTGTATCGGTGTATGTGGTTTCCGTAGTCGTGGCAACTACTTCGTGGTCGCGCAAAATTGAGTAATAAACAAGTTGAACGTTGTCAGCAGGTTCCCAGTTAAGTACGACATCGCTTTCGTTCTGTACTGTGGCAGTGAGGTTTGTAGGTGCTGCTGGAGCAGGAACTTGTTCAATTACAAGGTCATCTATGTAGTAAAGTCCAGACTGGTTGTTGGCAGTGTGCGAGTAGAAGTCGATGGCATCAAGTTTGTTGACTCCGCCTGCATTTGTTCCTCTGCTCCATTGGTAAGAGATTACAAGTTCATCGTTCAGATAAAAATCAACCCAGTCGTTGTCGAGGTCAACAAAGTGCTGGATTTTTGTCCAAGAATCAGCAGTGTACGAATGTGAGTACTGGCTTTGGTTGGCATCGACTGTGACTGTGCCGTCGTTGAATGTCAACTGGATACCCCATTTTGAGTTTTGACCGTTGAAGTCCTGCAGGATATTGTAGTAGCCAGTGTGTCCTGTAGGGATGTACATATAGAATTCAACTCTGTAGCGTCCTGTGGTAAGGTCGTTCATGTTGAGAATAACATCGGTTTCGGTGTTATTGCTATCTATGTATGCTTTCATAGATTTAGTTCCGCCATGAGCCTGTTCTTCGCTTACAAGTCCACCAAGAACGCCAGTACCCCACATTTCCCATTGTGGAGCTGCTACTGTTGACATATACGAGCCTGCATCGTACGACTCAAAATCTTCGTTTACAACCTGTTGTGCGGTTGCTGCAGCGGCTATCATAAAAAGAGCTGCTGTAATAAGTAAGTATAGTTTTTTCATATAAAAAATAATTAATGGTTAATGAGGCAAAGTTAATAAATATTTAAATAGATGGGTGTAAAAAAAATGAAAATGCATATATGATGACAAAAGGGTTTGCAAAAAAAAATCAGATTAATTACAGTTGCTTGTAAAACTACAGATATAAAAATATTACTTTTGCAGCACGAAATAATTTTAAGATTATGAATTTTAGGAATTTCATTTATGGATTTATCGCATTGGCAGTATGCGGTTTGGTAATGTCCTGCAATGGAAATGTCAAGCAGGCAAATGTTGATTCTAATGAGGAGGCGGTTGCAGTGGATTCGTCTGTGCAAGTTGTTGCAGATGAAGCTGTTGTGAATAAGTCGGCTAGCAATGACGGCAAGGAAGGTTTTGTCGTTGTTACAGACGTAGTTCCTGATGTAATTCTCGAAATCCGCTATTTCAGCACTTTCAACTTTATGGGTGTACGTGTTGACGGTTACAATGCTCCGATTGCATATCTTACCAAGGAAGCTGCCGACAGTCTCAAGGCTGTTAGCGACGATGTAAAGGCTATGGGCTACCGCCTGAAAATTTTTGATGCATACCGTCCGCAATGTGCAGTAGATCATTTTGTTCGTTGGTCACAAGTGCCTTCGGATACTCTTACAAAGCAGTATTTCTATCCCGACATTGAAAAGCCACGTCTTTTTGAAGAAGGCTACATTGCAAAGAAAAGCAGACATTCTTGTGGATCAACGATTGACCTTACGCTTTTTGATATGAAAACCGAAAAGGAGGTTGACATGGGTTCTCCATTCGACTGGCTAGGCGAAGAAAGCCATCCCGACTATGCAGGTGTAACTGCCGAGCAGCACAAGAACCGCATGATTTTGCGTGAGGCAATGGTTCGCCACGGATTCAGAGGCATTAGCACTGAGTGGTGGCATTTTGTTCTCAAGAACGAACCGTATCCAGATACATATTTTAATTTCCCGATTGAGTAGGAAGGATAGGGGGTGTTTCTGGGTTTCTATGGCTGACGCCGTTTCTGGGTTTCTATGGCTACGCCGTTTCTCGCTGGCGCTGTTTCTGGTTTCTAGGCTGACGCCGTTTCTCGCTGACGCTGTTTCTGGGTTTCTATGGCTACGCCGTTTCTCGCTGACGCTGTTTCTGGTTTCTATGGCTATGCCGTTTCTGGTTTCTATGGCTGACGCTGTTTCTGGTTTCTATGGCTGACGCCGTTTCTGGTTTCTAGGGTTTGAAATGATTTGATGTTGTTTCGGCCTTTTAGACATTCCTACAGAAAGACTGCAAGCCTTTTTTGAGGAGTTTTTTTCAACTAGAAATATCTATATGTTGTTGCACATATTGCATAATCCTGACTTTCTTTCAAGTATTTTTCTAGGGCGGTGCCGTATTCTGGGAAAATGTCGCCAACTCTGCCTAGTTCGTTGATGTAAGGATTGATGTATCGTTTCTTGGCATATACTATTCTGGAATCGCGACCGTATGGGGTGCGGATTATTGCTTTGTAGTTTCTGAATTTCTGCCATTCTTTTGCAGAAAATTCGTTGTTCATAAGTTTCTCTATGACAGGTGTTTCGCCGAGGTATAAGTCGCTTTCGGCGATTATGCCCAATACAATGCATTTTTTTAGCAGTTCAGCCAGCCGTTTCATGGAGTAGCGGTCTTCGTCGGAAACGTATATGCGCGAGCATTGCAGCGACAACTTAGCGAATTCCAAGGCCTTGTCCTTGTCGGCGAACATTATTTCGGGTTGACCTTCTTCGTTTGTGCCGACTATGAGGTTGTCGTACAGTTCCTTTGCCTTTTCGATGCTTGCGAGCTTGTAGTTTACGATATTGCCGATTGTGTATTCAAGTCTGTCGGCAGAGAGGCGCGGCGTGTCGTTGTCGGCAATGGGGTATATGTGGTAGTCGGCGACTTCGGAGGTTTTCATGCCGTATTTATCTAGGCATTGCTGTATTTCGGTCGAATTTTCGATTGTTGATAGCGTGCCGTCTTCGGTGGATTCCTGCGTAAGGTAGTCGTCGTGCATGAAGTCGATGACATGTGCGAATGCAGGAGAGGAAATGTCGTGCAGCAGTCCAGCGGTAGTTTGCCTGATGTCGTTGGTGAAATGCCAAACAATGAGTGCTACTCCTATGCTATGCGAATAACGGGAGTATTTCTCCAATCCTGCGAAAAGAGGGAAGCTTGTGTATTCACATCCGCAGTTCATGCCAATGTCGTCGAGGCGGAGCATTGCTGGTGCCTGGGCTATTTCCTTGATGAAGTCGGGAATATCAGTTGAATATATGTGATGAAGATTCATTTTAATTTTTTTGCAAACATACATAAAAATTGAAATTTGAATGTGGGATGTTGATAAGTTGTTGGAAGATTTGTTTTTCTTCATGGTCTTGCCCGGATTCAGAATATGTATTACTTTTGCAATGCGTTTCGCTGATAAGCCCGCTACATTCACGTTGGATGAATGGCCGCTTAACCAAGCGGACGCTTTTTACTCATCGGCATAATTGATACTTTGTGTTGATTTGCTATAGATGATTGTATCTTTGACGCTCTTTAAACAACAAGCAACTTAAAATGAAGGCAACAAATATGCTGCCACTCGAATTTAAAAAAGTAATAGATAAAATGTATGCACTATGAAAAAGGACGAATTTATAATATATTGTAGATTCTATCACGGCGAGGATACTTGCCCTAAACAATTTTTAGATGATAAATATAATGGCTTCGGATTATTTTACTGGGAAGCTGAAGAATTGTTTTGTAATCGATGCGATGAAAAGTTCTTACAAGAATCGCTACGCTCTTATATGATGGAAGGTCTTACAAATACTTATCCAGACATACCTTTAGAGCTAGCAGTTTGTTTGTTTGCCACTTATTCCCATGCTATGGGAAATGAGTATGGAACAACAGGAAAAGATTTCAAATGCAGATTTATGCCTAAATACTTGGCTCAACCTCTATAACAAGATAAGAATTTTCCATATATTCTTTGATATATTTATACATACATTTTTTAGAAGCAAGAACTTCGTCTTCTCCTGGAAAGTTTGATAAGTGCTTTATTGATGTTGCACTTGTATGTCCTGTCGATTTCAATAAAACTTTTGTGTCTTTAATATCACCGTATTCTGTAGATTTCTCACCTAAATGGCAACAAGCAAAACCTCGTGATATGCTTTCTGTTGTACTCCAAGATGAACAGCCTTGCATAGTTGTGATTTGCTTTAAAATTTGTATCTTTGACGCTCTTTAAACAACATCTGCATTTGTCGGTGCGAATCTCGAAGTGTTGTGATTTGCTTTAAAATTTGTATCTTTGACGCTCTTTAAACAACCTTGTTGCCGATTTCTCCATTCGTTTCAATGGTTGTGATTTGCTTTAAAATTTGTATCTTTGACGCTCTTTAAACAACGGCTACACCGATGAATGGGCAAACTGACAGGTTGTGATTTG
>JAGCNN010000281.1 GCA_017645925.1 Bacteroidales bacterium | reverse complement strand
CCTATAAGTGATTTAGTGGAATTTATGTATGGAAAAACCTTTTTCAAATTGAGCGCACGAGACCAGTACGTCACTTCCAACGGGGCGGCCATTGTACCAGTAAGATGTCCGTTTATATACGAAATTTCTGTTGGGCTTATTCCTGCCATTTTCACAGCACTTTGGATGCATTCTACCGCTTTTTGAGAGTTCGGCGATGTCATGCTACCGCCATTGCGTTGTCCGCCAGAATTCACGCATGAGCCAACAATCTCGGCATAAATCTTTGCTCCGCGCGATTGCGCATGCTCCATATTTTCAACGACGAGGATTCCAGCACCTGCAGATGGCACAAAACCGCTTGCTTTTTTGCTCAGAGGACGGCTCGCTGACTGCGGATTGTCGTTCCCATTGCGACAAAGTAGGCGCATTGCATCAAAGCCAGCCCACACATACGGAGAATCTGGGTCACAACCGCCAGTCACGACAACATCAGCAACACCATTGGCAACCAATTCGTATGCCCTTGCAATAGCCTCAGTTCCGGAAGCACATGCCGACGACAAACTTTCTGCTCTGCACGATGCCGAAAGAAGACTTGAAAGGAATGCTGCCGGTCCACTATGCATAGTGTTGACAACAAACCAACTACCCAACTTTTTGGTACGACCTTCATCTATCAGCGCTTTCATCCGTGCAAAATAATCATAACCGGCACAGGTGCTTCCCACCACAACAGAAACATCACAAGAAGACGAAGATTGCATATCGGGAAGTTCGAAACCTGCATCCTTCCAAGCGTCAATTCCTGCCGAAAGAGCATAAATTATTGATTTGTCGCCAAATTCGGGTACTATACGACTGATAGTTCCCATATTGTGGACAACTGGCTTAGGTATTCCAGCCACACGGCAGACAAAGTTCTTGTCTTCCAGTTCCTTTGAATAAGATATGCTAGATTCTCCTTCGCGCAATGCCGCCAAAAAGTCGGGCAAAGTAGAACCAATTGGGCTCACAACACCTATGCCCGTAATTGCCACCCTATTTTTCATTTTCGACAAATTTTAGTTGGGCAATAGCACGAGCACACTCCTCGCCTTTTGCATTTTGCAACAAAATATCCGACTTCAATACTCCTGCTCGGTAATATATCTTTTGCGCATCAACTGTAACCTTTTCGCCTTGTCCTAAAGGCAAGTAAAACGATGCATGCACATTCGACAATGACGGAGTCAACACGACATCCTCGCGTTCGTATATTTTTTCAAGATATAAAAGGTGCGCAACAAGTCCAATCTGTCCCATACATTCCAGAAGCAACACTCCCGGGGTGACTGCATAATGCGGATAATGCGAAGCATAATACGGCGCATCCGCCCTAAATGTATAGTTCCCGACAATCCGATATTCATTGACAAAAGTAATTTCGTCAACAAAACGAAAACCATCTCCGTATGGCAATTTCGAAATTATCTTCTGCGAAAGTTCATTCATAAAATGTATGCACGATAAAGACCTAACAAAAGTACAACATTTCCGACAATGCGCACAGCATAAAAATCAACTTTTGTTTTTCATAAACTTGAAAAAACTATAATTTTGCGCTGTACAAATATAGACCTAATGAATAACGGCTCAATTTTAGTTGTTGATGACGAACCTATAAACTTCAAGCTACTTAGTGCAATCTTGGAGCGAGAGGGATATTCTGTCGGATATGCTTCTGATGGGCATAGTGCAATCAAAATGGCAGTCACGAATAATTACGACTTGATAATCATGGATTTGAAAATGCCAGAAATCAATGGCATTGAAGCTGCCAGACAAATAAAAAAAATCAAGCCTAATGCAAATATTGTTGCATCTTCGGCGGTGAACAATATGGAACATAGCGAATATCAGTTGTTCAACGACTTTATTTCCAAGCCAATAAATCGCAGCAAACTTCTGGAATTAGTTGAGAAGTATGCAAAGTGAGACAAATGGTGATAAGGCAAGTGTTTTTCTAGTTTTACTTTGCTTCAATTTCTCCTTTGGAAGGCATATCGTCATCTGTACGTTTAAAGATTTTGTACCCAATAAATGCAATCGTAATTGACATCAGTGGTGAAATGATATTGAAGAAGCAATATGGGAGGTATTCCAACGTGGAGACTTTCAGCACCATCGACTGAGTCATGCCGCATGAATTCCATGGAACAAGCACCGAGGTTACTGTGGCCGAGTCTTCGGTAGAACGGCTTAGCAGTCGTCCTTCAAAGCCTTTCTCCTTGTAAAGTTGCTTGTATATATTTCCTGTCAACACAATACTTAGGTATTGGTCGCCTGTAGCCATATTGGAGAAAAGGCCTGTCGCCACCGTAGATGTTACTATTGAGCGTCTGCCGCTTATGCCACGAGCCAAGGCAGTGGTGATGCTTTTCATCATGCCGCCGCCAGTAAGTGCTCCACCGAATGCTGATGCGCAGAAAATGAGGAATACCGTGCTTAACATACCTTTCATGCCGCGTGTCTGCACGAGGTTGCTGAGTGTTTCGTTGCCAGTGTCGATGGAGGTGCTGTCGTAGTAAGTGACCATCAAGCCGCGGAAACTGTTTCCTTCACCAATCTGTGCAACAATGTCGGGTTGGGCAAAAAGCATTGTTATGCCAGCAACCAGAGCCGACAGAAACAATATTACGGCTGCAGGAAGTTTCAACGCAATGAGTACGGCTGTGAATAGCGGTATAAGCATAAGCCAGGGGTTGATGACAAAGGTGTTTTGCAGACCTTCGGCAAACGATTCGGCCTGTGCTGTGCTTTCTGCCGAATGATTTAAGCTTACTATGAGGAAAATTATTAGGGTTATTACAAACGATGGCACGGTGGTGATAAGCATGTAGCGGATGTGCTTGAATAGTGGAACTTCGCCAACCGATGAGGCAAGCACTGTGGTGTCGGAGAGTGGTGAAATCTTGTCGCCGAAGTATGCTCCCGAAATAATTGCGCCAGCCGTCCATCCAGCCGAGAATCCGTGAGCCGTACCAATTCCAAGCAGTGCAATTCCGACGGTTGCTATGGTAGTCCACGAGCTGCCTGTTATCAGCGATACCAAGGCGCAGATAATGCATGCCATGAATAGGAAAAGCGAAGGCGTTAGTATCTTCATCCCATAGTAAATCATTGTAGGCACTACGCCGCTCAACATCCAGCTGCCCGAGACTGCACCGATGAGGAATAGTATTAGAACAGCCGTACCAATGGCTTTTATGTTGTCGCCTATGGCTTCGCTAATGTGATTCCATTTTACTTTGTAGCCAATCATTGCGATTGCAATAGCAACAGCCGCAGCGAATAGCAGTGCCGTTTGGCTAGCGCCATCTATTGCATCGGAACCGAATTCCCTTATGACAAGAACCTGCAATGCTACAAGCACCGCAAAGGGGATGAGGGCGATTGTCCAATGGATATTTTTTATGTTACTCTGCTTTTCTTGTTCCATTACATTCCGGATATGATGAGCAACTCCAAAATTCTTTGCCTGAGTTGATGCCTTTTTTTGCAATGCGCTTTATCATAGGATTCCCACATTTTGGACATAATGGAGCTTCAGCTTGAACACTTTGCTCTGTGCGGTAGGCAAGTCTTTCTGCGGTCAGGCCTTCAGTAAATCCACCTTCTTCTCGGAAGGATGAAAGTAATGTTTCAATTTGCTTGCCCAGCATTGAAATTAGGCGGTTGCAAAGTGTCAATATGCATCTGGCTTCGGTCATTGAATCGTTAGAATTGAACCATTCGTCCCACTTGTGTTTTTGTGTCAGGATGTGAATGCTGCTTAGATATTGGACATCTTCCTTGTAGTTTGCTCTATCAAGATGGATTGCATTTACTTTTTTGTGTTCGTCAGAATTTATTGACCAAGGAAGTTGTTCGTGTTGTAATAGCCAGTTCACATAGTCGCTGGCGAGTTCAGCAAGGCTTGCGCGAGCAACATCTGTAAGTTTCATTTCCGTTTCTTTTGATGTAGAATGGCGAGAGTTGCCTTCAGCAATATTGGCAGGCACAGAACGGGCAGCTTGTGTCATCTGGTCATATTGGCGACCACAAGGGTCATTTGAACGGTTGAGATAGCGTTTGCAAAAATCTTGGGTTGCAAGCTGAATTATGTTTGCCAAAACCCACGTATCAAGCCAGAAATATGCGTGTCTAAATATTTTCATTCATTTTCTTTTCGCAAAAATAAATATTTTTTGGCAATTAGTAACTTTATCATTGCGTCTTGTGTCATTATGTCGGCACTATGACACAAGACATATTGACACAAATAAAAAAAACGAGCGACAATATCGCTCGTTTTTTTGCATTATGCTGTTCTTTTATTCTGCCATCAACAGTTCCAGCATACTGATTGCTGACTTCGAAACAGGGGTTCCAGGACCGTAGATTGCTGCTACACCTGCATCGTAGAGGAACTGGTAGTCCTGAGCTGGGATAACACCACCGGCAGTAACCATGATGTCGTCGCGACCCAACTTCTTGAGTTCTTCTATCAAGGCAGGAATCAAGGTCTTGTGGCCTGCTGCCAAAGAAGATACACCAACAATGTGTACATCGTTCTCAACAGCTTGCTTTGCTGCTTCTTCCGGAGTCTGGAACAAAGGTCCCATATCGACGTCGAAACCACAGTCGGCGTAACCTGTTGCAACAACCTTTGCGCCACGGTCGTGTCCGTCCTGACCCATCTTGACAACCATAATACGAGGCTGGCGGCCTTCCTTCTTTGCAAACTCACGGCAAAGTTCCTTTGCCCTTTCAAATTCGGCGTCGTTCTTGGTTTCCGAAGAATATACGCCAGAGATAGTCTTAATCACTGCTTTATGTCTTCCTACAATTTTTTCACATGCATCCGAAATTTCACCCAACGAAGCGCGAACCTTTGCTGCTTCAACAGCGAGTTCGAGCAAGTTACCTTCGCCAGTCTCTACGCATCTTGTAATAGCGTCCAATGCGCGGCGAACATCGTCGTTGTTGCGGTTTGCCCTCAATTCCTGCAACCTCTGTACCTGCTGCTTTCTAACTGCGGTGTTGTCAACTGCGAGAATGTCAATCGGGT
>JAGCNN010000037.1 GCA_017645925.1 Bacteroidales bacterium | reverse complement strand
GGGTCTTGGCGAGACCAGCCTTGCCAGTTTCCTTATAATCGACATTCAAGCGTTCGCCAACTTCACGCATTGTGAGAACAACCTCATCAGGCGAAACAAACGACTTCACTCCACTGAGTGCCATAAGTGCCGCGCTGATTGCATGCGACGA
Source organism: Bacteroidales bacterium (assembly GCA_017645925.1). GTDB lineage: Bacteria > Bacteroidota > Bacteroidia > Bacteroidales > ML635J-15 > Bact-19. Next base: position 7,195 of record JAGCNN010000037.1, on the reverse strand, counting down.
GTAAATACCGTTACGTTTTACGCAAGGAACTTCCACAAGTCCGGCAATCGGGTCGCAGATAAGTCCGAGTGAGTTCTTTATTGCAATGGTAAAACCTTCAATCATCTGTTCTACATCGCCACCTTCGAGATAAACCAAAGCTGCTGCTGCCATTGCTGCTGCCGAACCAATTTCTGCCTGGCATCCGTAATCAGCTCCAGCAGTTGAAACATCACCGAACAATATCATTCCGAAGAAACCTGCAATCATCAACGATTCGAGTATCCTGTCTTCTTCCGGCTTGTGAATTTCATTGTATGCCTTCAGCACGCCTGGCAAAATTCCGCATGAACCTGCAGTAGGACAAGCGATTATAACACCCGACTTTGCATTTATCTCGTTTACGGCCACTGCGTATGCAACTGCCTTTCCGTAAATGTTGTCGAAAATCTTGTTTCCTTCGCGATACTTGTTGATATTCTTCGAATCTTTGCCAGTAAGTTTTAGTAAGGTAAGTTCGTTGCTGCGGATACCATCGTCAACCGACTTCTGCATAATGTTCCAGTAACTGCGCATCTTATCGTAAACCTGCTTGCGGTCGGTATTCTGCAACTGTCTTTCAATGTCAAGAATAAGGTCGATTAGATTAATCTTTTCCTCTTTCACATATTCGATAAGTTCCTCGAAAGTATGGAAAGGCATCATTGGAAGTTCAGTAGCTGCATTTTCGTGGTAAATTTTGGAAATTTTCGGCAGATTTGCGTTCTTTTCGTTGATTTTTTCAATTTTTCCACCATTTAGGACAGTATCAATCTTTCCGTCTAGTGCAAAATCAAGCACTCCGTCGTAGAACCTAATTTCAACATTTCCGGCTCCGATTGAAAAACCTGTAACACAATGTGTTCCCTTGTTGGTCTTGAAGATGACTTCTGCAATGTTTGCGTTCTTCTGGTCGGCGTACCTTGCATCGTCGTCGGCAGAACCTTTCTTGTAGCCATTGAACTTTGCGGTGCAGTTTGCAAACTTGATTCCGTTCTTGCTCAACGATTGAGGGTCTCCTGCTTCAATCATTCGCGGGTCGTCGGTGACATATCCGCAAAGTCCGCCTCCAAGAGCCGATGGAGTCTTGTGGCCAACTCCAGTATCGCGGAACGAACCAATAAGTTTTACTTCGACAGTTTCAATAGTTTCGCCAGACTGTTCAACAGCACAGATAATGTTTCGTGCAATCTGTCCGATGCGGTTTGCACCGGCGGTGTGTGAGCTCGATGGACCGACCATAGCAGGACCAACAAGGTCGAAAATACTCATCGGCTTTATGTAGCACTGTATGTAGCGTTCGAAGTCGTCGCCTATCGAGTCAATTTCTTCCTTCGGAAGCAGCGAACTTATTTCGATGGCTATTTCGTAGTAAACATCAATTTTCTTGTCCGACTTCTTAACCTGCCACAATTCCATGTAGTCGCAGTTGAGTTCGTGGCGTTCGATGGTTTCGAATATGTTGGAAATAAGTGTATTGTGCGAAATATTTACGCATTTCAGCAACAAGGTTGTTTTTTTCTTTGCCTCGTCAACCTTGCAACCGAAATCGACATACTTTGTAATTTTGTTGTTCTTGTCGATGAATATTTTTCTAAAATCCTCAGTATTTGGGATGTTGAATTCGTTTCGGCGCGAACTGAACTCAAGGTCTTCGTAGAACGAAGCAAGTATAAAATCGTGTTCCTTGCTTGGGAATACCCTGTACATCAGCACATCGTTCTTTGTTCCTGATACGACTTTCAGAATTTTATTTTTCAAGCGTTTTAGGTCGAAATTGTAGAAAACGAACTCCTCAATGTCGCCTTTCTGCTTGAATATCTTTGTGTGATTGTTGGGGTCGATTATCTTGTTAAGGTACATTTCGTGTTCTGCGAAATCTTCCTTGTCCATTACCTCGAAGTAAATTTCGGGCATCAATTCCTTTAAGCTTTTCATTGTCGTAAATTTTATTTTTTGTGCAAAACTACATTCTGCACGGCAAAATACATAAAAATCTTATGCTATTTTTTCAACATTTGGATTAACAGAGGGTGGGAGAGGGGAAATATAATTATCAATTAGTTAAATAAAGCTTATCTAATGTTTAATAAGTCTTTTTTAACAATATGTTGAATTCAAAAAAAAGAGGGATTTCTCCCTCTAAAGTTTTAATTTAGAAGTATTTTATGGTTTCATCCTTGCCATCCAGCTTGCAGATGTCGGTAAGCAGCGAATTTGCAAGGCGTGATGCACCTAGGCGGAAGAAATCGTTACTGAGCCATTCTTCGCCGAGCACATCCTTTATGATGGTGTAGTAAATCAAGGCATCGTCGGTAGCCGACATTCCGCCTGCGGGCTTTATGCCTACCATCTCGCCAGTTTGCTTATAGTAGTCGCGTATTGCACAGCACATTACATAAACGGCTTCGGGAGTTGCCGAAACTGCGGTCTTTCCTGTCGAGGTCTTGATGAAGTCGGCACCCGATTCCATTGCAAGTATGCTAGCGATGTAGATGTTGTCGGGAGTCTTGAGTTCCCCTGTTTCGAGGATGACCTTCAGCAGAGCATCGCCGATTGCGTGACGGATTGTGAGGATTTCGTCCGAAACGGTCTGGTAGTCTTCCTCAAGGAACTTGCCTACTGAAATAACAATGTCGATTTCGTCGGCACCCTTTTCCACTGCCATTTCACATTCTATGGTTTTCACCGAGAGGAACGACTGCGAAGCCGGGAAGCAAGCGCCAACTGCAGCGATGTCAACATCTTCGAGTTCGAGGCAGTCGAGCACTGTTGGAACAAGAGCTGGGTAAACGCAGATTGCAGCCACATTCTTGTATTTTGGAAAGTGCTTGTTGAAGTCGTTGACCTTTTCGGTCATTTCGGCAATCTTACTTTCGGTGTCGCTACCGTTGAGGCTTGTAAGGTCAACGCAGTTGAGCAGTTGAATCAGGTTTTCCTTGGTCTTGAGGCTCTGCATTTTCTTCTTGTATTGTTTCACTTTTGCGGCGATTTCCTTTTCCGATGGTGCGCCGGGGTAATTTCTGTCTTTCATCTTATTTAAGTTTTTGGTTATCAATATGTCTTGTTTTATCTCTATTGGTTTTTTTCTCGAAGTTTGCCTTCATTGCAGCCTCAAGGTCGATTCCTGTCTGGTTGGCTATGCAAGTAAGCACCCACAGCACATCGGCAATTTCATCTTCAAGATTTAGGTTGTCGGTAGGCTTTGCCGACTGTTCGCCGTACTTGCGTGCAATTACGCGTGCCATCTCGCCGACTTCCTCCGTCAGCACAATCATATTTGTCTTCACATCGAAATAGCGCACTCCGTAGGTGCGAATCCAGTCATTAACGGTATGTTGGAGTTCTGTTAAGGTCATTTTTCTCGACTAAATTTATTTAACTTAAATTTTTATAATTCATTCACATTTAATATATTAAACAATATTCTCGACTAAACTTCGACTAAATCTCGACTAAACTTCGACTAAATCTTGACTAAAATCCAGTTTCTTTTTTTGCCGATTTTGATAGTATTAGTTTTTCGTAATGATGATAAAAGATTTCCTATTTTCCTATATTTCTGTTCATCCGATAAGACATCTGGAAGTTTGTTCATCAATAGTTCATTGATATCTTTCCTGCTCATAGAATTATGGTCTTGTAGAGATTTTAAGACTAGTTGTTTGTAATAATCATCATTCAATCCTTTGTTTTTAGTATATTCTGCTTTTTTGTCTATAATTTGAGCGATATGCTTAGAAATAGTAAGATTATTTTTTCTTCCTTCTATCAGTTTCTTTTTTCGTAACATTGCAATAGCATCGTCATTTATTGCTACTCTTTTCTGAATTTTATCAAGCAGAACGACAGTTGCCAAGTCTATGTCACTATTGTTAATAAGCAATTGACTATAGTTTTGGTTTATAACATTTCCAGGTATTTTCAATATCACTTTCCCTTCTTCAGATAAATCATAATCAGGCATAGGCAAATACCGTTTTCTCTGGCTCACAAACATATTATGAATGCCATATCCTTGTGTATCTATCATTTTTAAGTTGACCATTGCCCTTGCAAGAAATGGATTTCTATAATTTTCAGGAGTCTTTTTGCCTTGTATGTAATCTTCGTATTGCCCATCGAAAAATGAACCATGATTTGTAAATGTTAGATTATCGTTACTTTCTGTTACTATTATTCTGGCATTTTCCCGATAATCTTGGTGCGCTATGCAATTATTTAGTGCTTCGAGTATTGTTCTTGTATCATATTTCCATATTTCGGCAGGAATTAAGCTATTTGAAGGATAAATCTTATAACGATAATTTCTTATTTTACCTAAAACCTTGTCAATCGATGTAAGAAATGGCAGTGAGAAAATTTCACCAGCTTGTTGTTCCGCATCTAATTTCCATACTATTTGAGAAATATGATTCAAAAAATGAGAAGATTCTTCTTTACCGAGCAATAGTATAGCCGTCCTTGTTATTTTCCCATCAATTGTTATTTTTGCTTTGTCAAGAAAAGTTTTGTCATCCCAGCTTGCGAGTTCTTCAGCTACGTCAGGATAGCGTTCTGCAAAACCAAATCTTGCCTTTTTTATTGCATTTTCATCAAGGTCATTTATTGATGCCTCCTCAACAATAACTTTGCTCCAGTCTGTTCTTGAATTGTATATTGTGCGCATCCAGTCACTATATGGCCTCATATCAGTTACACTGCTGTCAACCCTAATGTATGGAACATTCATAAAACAAGTTGGCTCGTCCTTTGCCGCTGGTATGACAAAGACAACTATTCGCTTCGTATTATCATAGAAAAACTCATTTATTATAAAATCAATCTTAGGTGTAATATATTGCCGTAAAAATATTTCCAGCAATTGATTTCCTTTGGCTTTTACTTTTGAAGAGTCAAAAGTTGTTCCGCGTACTTCAAGTGTTTCGTCCTCTACTCCAAAATAAAGATATGCATATTCCTCATTTTCTAAACAAGCGCCATTGGATAATGCAGAAATATATCTTCCTAACTTAGTAGCGTCCTGATAATTGCTTTTATATTCAATGAATCGCTTTTCCTTTTTGTATTTGGCGATTTGATGTTTTAGTAATTGTATGTATCTATTATTTTTATCCATATCTTTTTAAATTATATCTCGTTGTTATACGCAGAAACTAATGGGTTTAGTGCAATGTTTAATTTATTCTTGTGGCTTTCGTTATTCTTAAATCGTAATCATATTCAGTCTGCAGTCTCAGCCATAATTTTGCACTTATGCCAAGTTCACGTTCTAGTGTATCCGATTCATTTAATTCCAACAATACTATTTTTATTCCCATATTCAAATCATTGTGCAAAAATACATTTTATTCAAGAAAAAGCAATGTTTGGGTGTGTAGTATTTCCCAAAGGGCTAAAAGAAGAAAAGGCTTTAAGCCTGTTAGCCTAAAAAATTCCAAACTGCGCTAGCCTTAATTTACTTCCTCCAGTTTTCCCGTTTCAGAATCAATAATAAATCCCCTTACCACTATGTCTTTGGGCACAAGCGGATGAGTCTTGATGGTCTCGACAGTCTTACGCACAGATTCGGGCGTATCCTTGAAACCCTCCAGCCAATGGTCCAAATTGATGCCGCACTTACGGATTGTGTCAAGAGTCTCGTCGGTGATGCCACGGGCAATCATTTCATGGTGAAAGTGGTCGTAGCTCATGTGGCAAGCCCCACAATGACTGTGCGCCACCACCATAATTTCATTCACGCCGAGTTCGTAGATAGCTACAATCAGACTGCGCATCGCCGAATCGAACGCTGAAATGACCAAACCTCCGGCATTCTTTATGATTTTAGCATCGCCATTCTTCAGTCCCAAAGCGGCAGGAAGCAGTTCCGTCAGTCGGGTGTCCATGCACGAAAGCACCGCCAGTTTCTTGTCGGGGTACTTGTCCGTCAGGTATTTCTCGTAACCTTTCTGTTCAACGAAAGTCTTATTGTAGTTGATTATCTGGTCTATCATATATTATGGTTTGTTTGTAATGATTTACAAAGGTAAAAAATAAATTAAGACCGAATATAAAATTTTGCCTGATATACGATTTTGTTTATAGTTGTAAATCAAAGCAATACAGCAAGTTGATTTTTTTGTCATTAGCAAAGACAAGGAAAAAATATATAATTTTGTAAGATTTTATGATTTCAATCGTATTACATGCGGAAGATGATTAAGAACGACTAGAAAATGTCACACGAAGAGTTTTCGAACATATACTTACCATTCAGCAGCAAAATGTACGCCCTCGCATACAACATATTGCGAAACAGCGACGAGGCAAGAGACTGCGTACAGGATGTTTATGCCGAATTGTGGCAGCGACGAAACAGCATCGACCACGACAAATCACCACTGCCACTAGTGCTGACAATGGTTCGCAACAACTGCTTCGACAAACTGAAAGGCAAACATACAGAAAACAACGATTTGTCAGACATACTTTTAGACAACAAAACAGAAGACTCAATCAATGCCAGCAGCACATTGGCCGAAGTTATGAAAATGATAAGTATGCTACCGACAGACCAGCAAACAGTGCTTCGTCTGCGCACTATAGACGGACTCGAAATACAGCAAATCGAAGAAATAACGCATTTTAGCCGAGAGAATATATACACATTGCTTTCTAGGGCAAGAAAAACATTAAGGGACAATTTTAAATCATTATGACTATGGAAACGAAATCAAATATCGAATCACGACTCATCCGCTTCTACGAAGGGAAAACGACTCCCGCAGAGGAAGAAAAACTGATGGACTTTTTCCGTTCCGACGATGTTCCAGCCGAACTTGAAGCCGACCGTAAACTGTTTCTGTCAATGTCAGAAATCGCCGACACCCATATACCCGACGATATTGCGACGGAAATAAATGCTTTTGTAGGCAATCTCAATGATTCGGAAACGGAGAAAAATCCAGAACCAGCATCACGACAACCTAAAAGCAATGTTTTCCGACTAGAAAAACCGCCAAAAACAATCTGGTATCGGATAGCGGCTGCTGTGTCCTTAATCGCAATAGTCGGGGTTTGCATAATGCAGTTCCAAAATCAGGAATCTAATGAATCGCCATTCCGCGACACCTGCACAAGCGTTGAAGAAGCAACAATGCAGATTGAGAGAGCAAACAGCATAATCTCCCGTTCT
>JAGCNN010000280.1 GCA_017645925.1 Bacteroidales bacterium | reverse complement strand
TGAACGCAACCGAGGTACGTCCGCCATCGTAGCCTTCAACACCGGCACCATTCAGGAGCGGATACGGATCGGTGCCGACCTTCTGGCCCCATACGTGGCCGTCTACGCCTTCGGCGCTATAATTGTACAACGCCCAGGCAACAGAACCGTCAGCGAATTCTTCGGGCAAATTCTTGCTAACTGAACCTTCGCAAGTCGATTGGTTGCGGAAAAAGACATTAGCCATCACTTTGGGAAGCGCTTGGCAAACGTCGAAAGCATTTTCGCTCATATTGTAGGAATTGATGATGGAAAGACTTTCCGTTTTTGTTGAGAATCCACCACCCTGTATGGTTTTCTTATTGTATGAGTCGTAGATTTCAATCTGGCCTATATTGTACGAATTGATTATCGAAGTATTTTCATTAATACCAATTAAACCACTAGCATTGCACCTAGATGCCATACTGTGTGAATCAGACTGAGTTTGAATTTTTCCATCATTATGAGAAGTCGATATTGTCAGTTTGTAGCCACTTGCTTCAGCAATAAGGCCCGATGCAATGTCGGCGGTAATTGAAGCACGGTTATAAGAACCAGATACTTCCAGTGAATCGACAAAAGAGAGACCTAATAAACCTCCAGCCATATTATTGCAATATCCCCCAGAGCTCAAGTCGATATCTCCCACGTTGTACGAATTCGATATTACCACATGCCTGGAAGCTATTCGACCAATTAATCCTCCGACCTCTCTTCCGGCGGAATATTCGTTATATTTGTTTCCAGTTATTCTTGCCGCATTGTAGCTTTTGTCTATAGTAAATGCAGTCATTTTTTCCGCAGTTCCTATCAACCCGCCTGCATCGACCAATATATAATCCGCGATATCTATAGTTCCCTTGTTATTGGAATTGGATATGGCAATGGATGATTCGCTTCCGGCACGTGCCATCAAGCCACCCATAATGGCTTTGTCACGAATTGATGAGTTAGGATACATTTTCCCTGAATGATAAGAATGGTCAATAGAGATTTTCACGGAATCATTATTTCCGCCTACAAGCCCGCCAATTTCGCGTCCAACAATGGTCATGTTAACATACGAGTGAGTTATAGACAAATTCGTCTTTTCTACGACTGCACCAACAAAGCCTCCTACATGTTCCTTTCCTTCAATGTAAGAATCAATAACGCCCACACTGTCAATAGAAACAACCTTATTTTCTGCGCTTTGTACTTTGCCAAACAAACCGACGTCGTTTCCAGCAGAATTCTTCAGGTAAAGTCCGCTAATCGTATGTCCCTTGCCGTTGAACTTTCCCATGAAGGGCTTGGCAGCCGTTCCAATCGGTACCCAGTACAGCAAATGGTCGGCATCCTTACGGAGTGAATCGGTTGCAGTCAACACGTTTTTGTTCACGACAATGTCGGCAGTGAGTTCGCCACAGGCATCCTGTTCTATTTCATAGCCGTCCTTGCCGCTAACAAGGTAGGAAAATCCGTAGAGTTCGTTTGCACTGCCAATCTGATAGCATCCGTTGACCTTTTGGGGAACCTTCGCCTCGAACCATTTTGCATACATCGTGACACTGTCCCATTGTAGTATCGTAAGCGGTTCCGTAAACATGGCAAACGGAATAAAGAAGGTGTCTTGAGCGTCTTTTTCCAACATCCAGCCCTGGAAAATATGGCCGTCCCAATGTGTCGAATCTTTCCAAAGATAACAGAAATCGAAAGTTGAACAGACTCTGTCGAAGTATACGCCGGGGCCACCATTCATGTCTGCAACAACACGGTAAGTGTTATAATCGAATTCCGCTTCCAATGAAAGGTTCTTGTCGGGCATTTCAAAGACGTACACACTGTCTTCTGTTTTAATTTCAGTTCTTGAAGAACCACTGCGGTCGTACCATTTTTTCCAATGGTAACGTTCTACCGGCATAGGCGTCATTTTAACGGAATCGCCAACGGCCGCCGCAAGCAGGAACTTGGTCTGCTCCGGATCGGTTACAATGGCATAACCATGAACAATATTCTGAAGTCCGAATCCCGTTTCAAGCCATGAAATCTTGCGGACGTTTTCGGATTTTGCATATTCGGCATTGAATGTTACGTCGCCCTTGATGTCTGCCACGCAACTGTCAGGAACGCAATACCTGATTGAAGAACCTTCACCTTTTAAAGAGGCGCTTGCCCAAGTGTATCCGCTAGGGGCGCTGCACTTGACCGTGACAGAATCTTTAACGCCAGTCGACGTGCAAGAACCGCCTTCGGCACCTGTATAATTGTATGTGATGGAATATGCGTTGGCTAAAGTTGCAAATGCAGCGATAGCGAAGAAAACCCACTTAAACATCATTTCCTCCTTTTCT
>JAGCNN010000279.1 GCA_017645925.1 Bacteroidales bacterium | reverse complement strand
TTCAGCGTGTAAAAGACCTTGGAGCTATCAACGCTCTGCTTGTTCTTGCCGTATTTTGAATAGTAATCCTCAATATATGAAATGTAACCATCCTTGTAGCTTCGCTGTATGCACCTTCCCGAAGGCAAGTAATACCTTGAAACCGTTAGCCTCACCGACGAACCATCCGGCAGGTCGAACATTCTCTGTACCAAGCCCTTGCCGAAAGTCACATTGCCAATTACAGTACCAATATCATAATCTTGGATTACACCGGCGGTAATTTCGGACGCCGAAGCAGAATTTTCGTTCACGAGCACCACTATCGGATAACCTGCAAACATACCGTTTCGTCCTGAAGTATAAATATTTTCTCGCTCTGACTTAGCCCCTTCCGTGTAAACAAGCAATTTAACATCGGTAAAGAAATTGTCGAGGATAGCCTGCGCTGCATGCATAAAGCCTCCGCTATTGTCGCGCAAATCTATAACCAACGATTTGACTTTCATTATTTTAAAAACACTCAATGCATTTTCAAACTGCTCGGCAGTATTACTGTTGAACGACGTTACCTTTATATATCCTATGCCATCCAGATTTGAAAAGTAAACACTTTCGACCTCGACAGGTGCACGACGAATATCAAAATCCATTGGCTTGCCATCGCGCAGAACCTTAATTTTCACAATTTTGCCTTCCTCTCCAAGGATACGTCCACGAACACTGTCGTTTGGCAAGCCCACACCAGACATTGGCTTTCCGTCAACTTCAATAATCATGTCGCCAGCCTGCAATCCTACCTTTTCAGATGCGCCACCAGGTATTATATTAGTAACTAGCACAGAATCGTTCAACACATAGAAGCGTATGCCAATTCCTACAAAGTTTCCGGTCAACTGCGTCTCCGACTCGGCAGTTTCCTTGGCAGTCATATACAACGAATGAGGGTCAAGATTGCGCAGGAAGTCGGAAATCATAACATCTTCAATGCTATCGCGGCTTAAATCATCCACGTAATACATATCTATCAGGCTCATCACGTCTTCAACCTTGTTGCCCGATTTCACATAGTCGCCATTGCCGTTTACAAAAAATTTGGCTATCAAAATTCCAACCACCACCGAAACGGCAGCGACCATGGGTATAAGTATCGCAACTTTGGTATTATTATATTTCATCACCCTTAAAATTTTCAACATCAATGCCCGACGCCATCTTCAGCAGTTCTATTCCATCCGACTTGCGGTACTCCTCGGCATATACCACACGCGAAATTCCTGATTGTATAATAAGCTTTGCACACTCAATACATGGAGCTGTTGTTATATACAATGTTGCGCCCTCGCTACTGTTGCCCGACTTGGCAACCTTAGTTATAGCATTGGCTTCAGCGTGAAGCACATACGGTTTGGTTATGTTGTTATCGTCCTCACACTGGTTCTCAAATCCAGACGGAGTTCCGTTGAATCCGTCTGATATAATCATTCTGTTTTTTACCAACAATGCACCTACCTGACGGCGTTTGCAATAAGAATTTTTTGCCCATATTGCAGCCATCTCGAGATAATGCTTGTCGAACATCCGCTGCCTGTCTTCGCTGTTACTATTATTTTCCATAAATGTCAATTCAAAAATTAAAATGGTAAGTTATCTGGGTCTTCTGTGCCTGAAAATCCTGGGATAGGAGCTGTTTCGAAACTATTGTCGTTCATCAAGCTGCTGCCACCCAGACCGTCAATACCAAAATTACTATCGTTCATCTTGGAACCCAAAGTCTGGAATTCAGTATCGGACGAAGGAAGCAAATCGGAGATTTTTTCTGTCAAATCCTGGAATTTTGCAAGTTCCTTTACAAACCTCAAGTTAACGTCATCGACCGAACCGTTACGGTGCTTTGCAACAATTACAGTGGCAAGTCCCTGAGTCGAAACACCATCAATTTCCTTTATACCATAATATTCGGGACGGTGTATGAAAGCTACGATGTCGGCATCCTGCTCAATAGCACCCGATTCACGAAGGTCGGAAAGCTGCGGACGTTTGTCGTTGCTTCTGGTTTCAACACTACGGTTTAGCTGCGACAATGCAATTATCGGCACATTAAGTTCCTTCGCAATCGCCTTAAGCGAACGCGATATTGTACTTACTTCCTGTTCGCGGTTTCCCTTATTATCAACACCAGAACTCATAAGCTGGAGATAGTCAATTATTATAATGCCTAGTCCATCCTTGCTTCGAGCCTGACGACGGCATTTCGCACGAAGTTCAAACACCGATATTGCAGGGGTGTCGTCAATGTATAGCGGAGCCGTTTCAAGACGATTGAGCTTTGTCTCCAAGCACTGCCATTCGGCTTCGGTAAGGTCACCATTTCTAAGTTTTTCGCCAGAAACCTCTATTTCAGCAGACATAAGTCGAGTTCCTAGTTGCTGCGCCGACATTTCTAGCGAGAAGAAAACAACCGGTTTCTGATATTCCACTGCAATATTGCGCGCCATCGAAAGCACAAATGCAGTCTTACCCATTGATGGACGGGCAGCTATGATAACAAGGTCTGATGGCTGCCACCCAGACGTCAACCTGTCGAGAGCAGTAAATCCCGATGGTACACCACGATACCCGCCCTTGTGTGTTGCAGCCTTTTCAATAGAAACCTTTGCTGCCTCTATTACCGAACCAATTCTGGTAAGCTCCTTCTTTATAGTCCCCTCTGATATTTTAAAGATTGAACCTTCCGCAAAGGTTATCAACTCATCAACATCCTTTGTTTCATCATACGACATTTTCTGTATTTCAGTTGATGCCATGATAAGTTCACGCTGTATGTACTTCTGCTGCACAATCCTAGCATGATATTCCAGATGCGAAGCCGTACCTATAAGTTCGGTAAGTTCTATAAGGTAAGGAAGTCCCCCGACATCTTCCAGCTGATCCTTGGCTTTCAGTTCTTCCGAAACTGTAATTGTATCTATTGGCTTCTGCGAAAGCGCAAGCTCAAGCATTGCACTATATATTGTCTTGTGCGCTGGTATATAGAAACTTTCGGGCTGAATTATATTGGTAATGTCATATATTGCACTTGACTGTATCAATATTGCCCCAAGCACAGCCTTTTCCAATTCTGGCGACTGTGGCGGCAACTTTCCAAGCATAGTATTAAGTTCATCAAAAATCTCTTGACCGCGCTTAGTCTTCTTTTTTGCGTATTCTTTTTCTCTTGCCATAAACTGTTTGTTTTTTCGACTGCAAAATTACGATTTTCAAGCATAGCAAAGTCGCCTATTTTATCAACGGAAGAGCGAGAGAGACAAATCATTGTCAACATTTTTTTGTATTTTTCACTGACAACTAAACCGTTAATGTGTTAATAAGAGAACTTTTTCTACTTGAATTGCAACGTTGCCAAAGTTGTCTTCTTTGCGTATAATTTATTGAGACGCAAAATTTTGCATTTGTACAATCTTTTTTTTTCAAAGACAACAAGGACAACAAATGACAACATTTTTTATTTCAGGAATGGTGTTGTTTTGTTTGTATAGATGTTGCGCGCAACATCTATACAGATTTCCCAATATTCAATGTTGTCCAAGGTTGTCATGGTTGTCTTTTTTGAAATTAGAATTGCATAGCTATGGGGGATAATTTATTGAGACGCAAAATTTTGCATCTGTACAGATTTTTCCATAGATATCATTGATAAACAAAAAAAGCGAGCTAAAGCTTATGCCTAACTCGCTTTGTATTGACTTTTATTCACCTTATTTCTTCAGCAAGAACGTGAAATCTGCTGTCGGTTCAATTTCACGGGTTTCCTCTCCGTACTTGAAGAGTCGCAGGTTGCGCTGACCGATGATTTTCATCTTGTCGCCTTCAACAACAAACATGCAGCCTTCGCGAAGTCCTGCAACATAAACCTCACGGTTAACTTCGATGAATTCCAAAATTCTGTCCTCGCGCGATTCGCCACCGTGACCTTCAACTTTCTTGTCAAGGTAGTGAGGATTAATCTGGAACGGAATGAGGTTCAAGGCATCAAATCCTAGCGGGTCAATGATAGGCATGTCGTTGGTCGTCATAAGGGTTGGACAAGTTACATTTGAACCAGCGCTCCATCCTATGTATGGAGTTCCACCGAGAACTTTCTTGCGGATAGGCTCAATGAGCTTGTTGGCGTGCATGTCGTGCAAGAGTTTCCATGTGTTTCCACCACCAATCACGATGCAGTCGGCTTCTTCAACAGCCTTTACAGGGTCGTCGAAATGATGGATCGAAACGATATCGTGTCCAACTTCGTTGAAACGGTTCTTAACCTTCTTCTCGTAGTCGTCCCATGTTACGGTAACGCCAGCGTAAGGGATGAATAGGCATTTTACACACTTTTCACCAAGAAAGTCGTGGATGTTGTGCTTAGGATAGTCAAGATATGCTTCTCCGGCATTCGTTGAGTTGCTAATTAATAATAGTCTCATAGTTATTTACGATTTTTGATTTACGATTTTAGAATTCGGGCAAAAAGGCTAACAGGCTCGAAGGCTTAAAGTCTATGGCTTTTAGCCTTTTCTTCTTTTAGCCCCTTTTAGCCTTTTAATATCTGTAGTGGTCAGCCTTGAATGGTCCTTCAACTGGAACGCCAATGTAGTCGGCCTGCTTCTGGGTGAGCTTTGTGAGCTTAACGCCAAGCTGGTCAAGGTGAAGGCGTGCAACTTCTTCGTCCAAGTACTTCGGCAGACGGTAAACGTCAACCTTGTAGCTGTTCTTCCAGAGGTCGAGCTGAGCCAAAGTCTGGTTCGAGAACGAGTTGCTCATTACGAACGACGAGTGACCAGTTGCACAGCCAAGGTTTACGAGACGGCCTTCGGCAAGCAGGAAGATAGAATTTCCAGTCGGGAAAGTGTATTTGTCAACCTGCGGCTTGATGTTGGTCTTTACAATGCCCGGGCAGTTCTCGAGGCGGTCAACCTGAATTTCGTTGTCGAAGTGACCGATGTTGCAAACTATTGCCTGGTCTTTCATCTGTTTCATGTGTTCAAGTGTAACAACGTCGCAGTTGCCGGTGGTTGTAACGAAAATGTTACCTTCCTTAACAGCTTCTTCCATTGTTGTAACTTCGTAGCCTTCCATAGCGGCCTGCAGTGCGCATATCGGGTCTATTTCGGTAATGAGAACCCTTGCGCCGTAGGTGTGCATCGAACGGGCGCAACCCTTACCAACATCGCCGTAGCCAAGAACAACGACAGTCTTGCCAGCAATCATCACGTCGGTAGCGCGCTTTATGCCGTCGGCCAACGATTCGCGGCAGCCATAGAGGTTATCAAACTTCGACTTTGTAACCGAGTCGTTTACGTTGATTGCAGGAATGAGCAGTTCGCCCTTAGCCATCATCTGGTACAGACGGTGAACGCCAGTGGTTGTTTCTTCCGAAACGCCCTTGAGTTCGGCAACTGTGCGGTGCCATTTCTGATTGTCGGCTGCCAGCATAGCCTTCAAGGTTTCCTGAATAGCCTTTTCTTCGTGGCACGAAGGAACGAAATCCAAGGTCTTGGCATCATTTTCGGCAGCATAACCTTTGTGTACCAACAAAGTAGCATCGCCACCATCGTCAACTATCAAGTTCGGTCCAAGTCCACCTGGGAACGACAATGCCTGCAATGTGCACCACCAGTATTCTTCGAGCGATTCGCCCTTCCATGCAAATACCGGAACACCAGCCTTTGCTATTGCTGCTGCAGCATGGTCTTGTGTTGAGAAAATATTGCAGCTTGCCCAGCGTACGTCGGCACCAAGTTCAACCAAAGTTTCAATAAGAACGGCAGTCTGGATTGTCATGTGGAGCGAGCCAGAGATTCTTGCGCCTTTCAGCGGCTTTTCGGCTGCGTATTTGCGGCGTATGCTCATAAGTCCTGGCATTTCCTTTTCTGCCATCTCGATTTCCTTGCGTCCCCATTCTGCGAGGGACATATCAGCTACCTTGTAAGGTAATTTTGTGATTATTTCTTCCATCGTTATGATATTTCTTTTTTGACCTTGCAAAAATAATAAAATTTAGCCGCAATGCAGCATCATGTTTTTGAAGTTTCTATATCTACGAGTCAATATTTTTACCTTATTGGAATCCGATTCAAATTTCCAAGGTTATCAAAGACATTTGCAATCCAATCAATATCGTTGAGACCGCCAATCCCGACATCTAACTCAATATCAACCTCATCGGCAAATATTTAATTACCGAATAGCAAAGAACACTATCCCTGCAATAACCACAATTATCGAAATTACAAGGTAAATAATTGCATTTGTCCGAGTTGCCTTGTCGTAGATGTTTACTTTTTCGCCATTGAAGATGCGTTTCTTTCCAAGCAACGATGCTGCGAGGAAAATGCCGATTATGCCGCCAAGAAATGCAAAAAGGTAGCCTATAATTATTGTAACATAGCCGCCGAACTTAGGTTTTCGCACTTCTTCGAGACGTTTTTGGCGATAGGCATCAACCACCTCGTTGCTAACATGTTTGCCGCGCTTTTCGAGAAGAGCCTGAGCAATTGCGATATCCTCAACGCTCCATTCGTCGGGCTTCTTGATGACATCAAGCAGTTCGTCGTCGCTGAAGTCGTTGAGCAGGGAATTGTCCTCGCTTCCTGCATTGCGGAAATATTCGGCAATATGGCTGCGGAGTTCTGTTTGTGCGCGCTCAAAGTCGTCTTCGGCAACCATCAGCATATACTTGAACTGCAAGGCATCTTCGGCAACCTGTACACCGTATGCCGACGATAGCACGTCGTTGCTGATACTTTGCGGATTGTCAACCTTGTAGTCGATGTTGCAGTCGTCAAGCACATCAACAAAAAATTTCATATCTTCCTCCTCGCGGAAAATTCTCAGCAGTATGTAATTCTTCTCGTCTTCCATATTCTTTATATTTCTTCGTTCCAAATTTCCCAAGCCTTGTCAGCCTGTTCGTAAAGCATTGTAAGTCCGTTTGCAGTTCTTGCACCTTGAGCTTCGCACTTTTCCAAAAATTTTGTTTTGGAAGGATTATACACGAGGTCGAGACAAATGTGCTCCGAGGTAATTCCATCGTATGGTATCTTCGGAAAATTCGACACATTGGGGAACATTCCTACAGGTGTTGCATTTATTATAAGCTTGTAATCCTGCATTATACGCGGAGTGAGTTTGCTGTATGGAAGTTCGTCGAGCGTAGAAGGCAAGCGCGATACATTTGTTGACTTCACTCCCATTTCCGACAGTACGAACTTGGCTGTCTTTGCCGAACCACCGCTTCCGAGTATCAGGGCTTTGCAATCGGATGGCAGCTCAAGCATCTCAAAAGTCTTGCGCAGGCCGAAAATATCGGTGTTGTAGCCCTTAAGGATTGTGTAGTCGCCGTTGCGTGTAATCTTAATGACATTTACCGTTCCAAGTTTCAGGACATTGGAATCAAGTTCGTCAAGGAACGGGATTATCGTTTCCTTGTATGGCGAAGTTACGTTAAGTCCAACCAGATTTGGATTGCCCGAAATTATATTGGTAACTTTTGATACCTCCGAAATTGGGAAGAGGGTGTATTTGCAATTTGTAAGTCCTAGTTCCGCAAATTTCTTTGTGAAGTATTTCTGCGAAAGCGAGTGGCTCAGCGAGCCTCCTATAAGTCCGAATTGTCGTTTGTTGCTCATATTCTATTTTGTTGCGTCGTGGCGCGTCGCGACTGTACTAGTTTCTAAGTTTCAAGTTTGGGGTTCAAAGTTTAAAGTTCAAAGTTTCTGGTTTAAAGTTTGTTGAATCGTGCCATGGCACGATTGTACAATGTAGCGGCGCAATGATTTGCGCTTGTTGGATGGTTTGAAATTGTTTCTCGTTTCACGTTTAAAGTTTCAAGTTTTTATGTTCAAAGTTTGTTGAATCGCGCCATGGCACGATTGTACAATGTAGCGGCGCAATGATTTGCGCTTGTTGAATGGGTTGAATTTGTTTCACGTTCAAAGTTTCTGGTTTCACGTTTAAAGCTTCAAGTTTCTGGGTTTCAGGTTTCTATGGCTGACACCGTTTCAAGTCTGGGACGATGCACGCATCGTCCGTAAATTTATTAATTATCCGTTGCTTCCTCTTTTCTATTTTTAGTTTTTGCCAATGTTTCTATCAAAACTATTAATCCTGCACCTATAATTATTATGGAAAGTGCAATGAAAAATTTGCCGTCCACTTGTGGCAGATTCCAGTTGTAACCAGTTACGATTTCTTTAAATTCCCCATTACCAGTCGAGATATTTTCTTTAATCGAGTCTTTCCATGGCCATAATACGGGCAAACTTCCAACAATAAATCCAGTAAGCAGGGCTATTGTCTGGTCGTGATAATGCTTGAAAATCCAAGCGAGTACATGGGCGAATGACAATATTCCAACTACTACTCCTATTATTACAGGCAGGAGAACCATTAATGATTTTGGTTCGGTAAATGTTGCCAAACTGCTAATTACCAATTCGTAGTCGCCCATAAGTACAAGTATATAAGAACCCGAGATACCAGGCAATATCATTCCGCTGGCACCTATTGCACCACAGAGCATCAGATAGAAGAAATTGTCGTTTTCCTGTGCGGGTGTTCCGAATGATATTAAAAGTGATACTCCTATTCCGATTATAAATGAGACAATTACCCATACATTCCATTTCATTATCGTTTTGCCGACATAGAAAATAGAAGCTAAAAGAAGTCCAAGGAAGAACGACCATATATATTCAGGGTAATGGGCGAACATGTATTTGAACAATATCGAAACAGAAAACATTGATACAACAATTCCTAGTAGTACCTCTGCAAGGAATACGAAATCGGTGTGTTTTGCAAATTCCTTGAACTTTCCAGTAAACAGCAGTTTTATTGCTGTGAGATTAAACGATTTTAGAGAATTGATGAGTCTTTCAAAAATTCCAACTATCAGGGCGATGGTTCCTCCCGAAACACCGGCTATCACGTTTGCAATTCCCATTGCCACGCCCTTGAAAAAATTCACAATAAAATTCTTCATCCTAATACTTTATAATCTTTGTTGTTGCCGAACTGCCGTCGTGGAATGTTGCTAAAACAAAGTAAATTCCATTTTCGTACTGTCCGATGTTAATTTCTGCAAAGTTAGTCTCTTGTTCTATATAAAAAGTTTTCTCGCCCAAAATGTTGAATATGGAAACAGAAGTCATTGTCCTGTCGGAAGATATGCCTAACATTTCTGTTGTTGGATTCGGACTTGCCGATAGTTTAGGCATCGCAGTTATCAATGTCGCATCTACAGAACCTAGGCACGATTCGAAATCGCAATGGTCGTTCCAAATGGCATCAACGAAATACGGGCAGTCGATGAACGGATTGCGGTTGTGCTGGATTGCATAAACGGCATTGTTGCGGTCAATTTCCTTCTGCGACACGGGGTCGGCATAATGCCATTCGATAAGCATACGCAATGCCCACGGTTTCAGCTGGCTTCCCTCAAACATTGATTCGCTGGTCTGTCCCAGATTCTTGTCCTTGTAGCACACGCTCATATAAAAATAGGTACGAGCCAAATCGCCCTTGTACTCGTCAACCGGCTCAAAAACAGTTCCCGTATAGCCCGAATACGAGCATGCCCCAATTTTGCTGCCATTGCCGGAGGTATAAGTCGGATTCGAAACAGTACCCAATGGCAGATTGCCTCGCCTGTTGTTAACCCATCCATCGGTCGGATAAATATGGAAGAGGTCGGTTTTCATAGGCGATGCTTCGCCAAACCAGCTTTGCGGCACAGAATGTTCGCGGTTGTAGCAGTCGCATTCACGGCTGTAGCTGCCGCACTGGTCGGTCGAGTATGTAAAGTCGCAGTCGGAGTATATGTCCCATATCTTACCATTGCTGCGAAGGTCGGTCTGTTGGTATGCACCCCAGAGGTCACCGTAGCTTATAGCAGTGTGGGACGAAATGATGGTGTATAGCTTTTGCCGCAGCTCTTCACCGCAAAGGTCGCGGGTAGAATTGTAATATCCGTTTGGAATCTGTGCGAATGTCGTTGTAGCACAGAAGCATATTATTGCAAGCAGGACTTTGTTCCTAATTTTCATCTAAAAAATATTTTGTGCAAAGGTAAAACTAATTTACGAGTTACGATTTTAGATTTACGATTGTTTAGAATTCGATTTGTTAAATCATTGGAGTCCTTTCGCAATCTCTTCAATCACTTCTGGATAATGCTTGTACTCAAGTGCATGGACCTTGTTGGCTATGTCGTCGGGAGTATCGGTGGAGTTGATTGCAACCTTTGCCTGAAAGACCGTGCTTCCCTTGTCGTAGTTGCCGTCAATGAGGTGGATGGTTATGCCGGTTTCAGTTTCACCGCTTTGCTTTACAGCTTCGTGCACATGCATTCCATACATGCCCTTGCCGCCAAACTTTGGCAAAAGAGCAGGGTGTATGTTTACAATTCGACTTGGATAAGCATCAATCAGGTACTGCGGAACAAGCCAGAGGAAGCCAGCTAGAACTATCATGTCGATGTCGTGTTGATGGAGATATTCCATTATCTTTTTCCCATCGTTGAAATCGGCACGGTTGAAGGTCATAGAGTCGAGACCAAGACGTTTTGCACGCTCCAAAACGAAGGCTTCGGGCTTATTGCAGAGCACACAGACGGGTTTTGCAGTGGTTTTGCCATTAAAGTAATTCGCAATATTTTCAACATTAGTCCCTGAGCCAGAAGCGAATAGGGCTATTCTTACGATTTTATCCATTGTTTTGTCCTTTATGTTTGATTATCAATGCAAAGTACATTAAAAAAAATGGGATTGGCAAAAAAGAATCAAAAAAGTTTGACTATCTAAAATGTATTTAGTTATTTTGCGGCGATTTTTTTTAATTGTTTTTTATTAACTTAAATTGAAGTTTTATGTCAGACATTGCATCAAGAGTAAAAAGTATTATTGTTGAGAAATTAGGCGTTGACGAAGCAGAAGTAACCCCCGAAGCAAGTTTCATTTCGGATTTGGGTGCAGATTCATTGGATACAGTAGAGTTGACAATGGAATTTGAAAAAGAATTTGGTGTTGAAATTCCTGATACAGAAGCAGAAAACCTCACTACTGTAGGAAAGGCAATTGCCTACATCGAAGCACACATGAAATAATTTTTATGGAGCTTAAGAGGGTTGTCGTAACTGGTATGGGCGCAATTTCGCCCGTTGGTCTGACTTGTCCCGAAACATGGAAAAATGTTAGGGACGGTGTCAGCGGTGCTGCGATTATAGACTCTTACGACATATCTTCTTCAAAGACTAAATTTGCCTGCACTGTAAAGGGATTTAGCCCCGAATTGTATTTCGACAGGAAGGAGTTGCGCAAACTTGACCGCTTCACTCAGTTTGCGATTATATCATCCGACGAGGCAATAAAGGACTGTGGAATTGACTTCAATACCATTGACAGGACAAGGGCTGGTGTCATCTGGGCATCAGGAATAGGAGGCTCGAATACTATTTTCGGAGAAATATTCGACTACGCAGGTAGTGCTGTTTCTCGGTTCTCCCCCTTTTTCATCCCGAAGATGATAGCCGACATCGCTGCCGGAACTATATCAATAAGGTACGGACTTATGGGACCTAACTACAACACGGTCTCGGCTTGTGCTTCTTCGGCAAACGCCCTGATAGACGCTGTAAACCTAATCCGCCTCGACATGGCCGACATGATAGTTACGGGCGGCTCCGAAGCTTCGGTTAACGAAGTAGGAATGGAAGGGTTCCAGTCGATGCAGGCAATATCCAAGAACAACGATGAGTACCAGTCCGCATCGCGCCCATTCTGCGCTACTCGTGACGGTTTTGTGATGGGCGAAGGCGGTTGCTCATTGGTACTTGAGGAATACGAACACGCCATTAAACGTGGTGCAAAGATTTATGCCGAAATTGCCGGCGTTGGACTGTCTGCCGATGCATACCACATCACGGCACCGCACCCCGACGGCCTTGGCGGAATGATTGCAATGAACAATGCACTCAAAAACGCCAATATCGGTCCAGAAAAAATCGACTACATAAACGCACACGCCACTTCAACTCCTATCGGTGATGTTCCTGAAATCCTTGCAATACAGAAAGTCTTCGGCGAACATGCCTACAAGCTGAACATTAGTTCTACCAAGTCGGAAATCGGACACCTGCTGGGTGCTGCCGGCGCAATAGAATCAATGTTCTGCATTCTCGCAATAAACGACGGTATAGTTCCCCCAACAATCAACCACAAGCAGTTTGACGAGAAAATTGACCGCAACCTGAACCTCACATTGCACAAAGCCCAGAAGCGTAATGTTGACTATGCAATGTCGAATGCGTTTGGCTTCAGCGGTCACAATACTGCCATAATCTTTAAAAAAATAGGAGTTTAATGTTTTTATCATTTCTCTTCAGGAAGAGAAATTCCAAAGACGAAAAACTAAGGAAACAACTTGAGTCAATCATAGGATTCAAGCCCAAGGATATCATGCTGTACAAGATGGCGCTACGGCATTCGTCGGCAAACAAGAAGCAAAAGGAAATACGCTACAACAACGAGCGACTTGAGTTTCTTGGCGACTCGGTGATAAGCACTGTAGCCAGCGCAATGCTGTACGAAAAATATCCAAAGGCGCCGGAAGGTGTGCTTTCAGTACTACGTTCAATGCTTGTAAGCCGCAAGAGCCTCAACCGAGTGGCAACAGAACTCGACCTGAAACGGCTTATGCAATACAAGGAAATGAGGGACAACGAAGTGAAGAACCTGACTGGCAATTCGTTAGAAGCTTTAGTCGGGGCAATTTATTTCGACAAGGGATACAAGGCATGCGAAACATTTGTTAGAAGCATCTTCATCCGCTTCTTCGACGTTGACAACCTTATGAAGCATAACAGCGACTATAAATCGCGCCTGCTGCAATATTCACAAAAGGAAAAGTTTACTCTCCTGATTGACACCTTCGAGAGCATGGAAGCTTGCGAAAAGCAATACCACTTTGAAACAGAAATATGTATCAATGGCAAATTTGTAGCAATCGGGAAAGGCTGGACAAAGAAAGAAGCCGAGCAAATGGCATCGTATGACGCCTTGAAATTCCTCGGAAGAGAATAGATTCCAACCTCACAATCCCTTGCAAAACTTTTCCAAAACCGTTTTTCATTTCTTTTCTATACTCGTAAGCCCCTCTCGCTTACCTATAACGTATGCTGTAGGCGCTGCTCCATTATGTATTAGGTTGTCGATGTATAGAGGCTGACCAGTTATGAAAAACCTGCAATAGAAAGTGTCTCCTACCAATAATTTCGTATTCTCCGCCTCTTTTATCAAAAACTTGCACTTGCCAAGGTATTCAATTGTACATTTCCGATTCGGCATCCATTTTATTTCCAACTTATCACCTACCTTCAAGTCTTCGCTGTAGATATGGAACGAGTTCGTAAGAAAATCCGACTGCTCGGGACTAGTCACAGCAAGATATTTGGTGTATGCTTCCCAGCTCTTGAAGCCGAGCATTTTGGAAAGGAGTTCAAGAGTGCACTGCCTTGTGTTGTCGGCACCATCAATATAACCCCACAGCCGTTTAAGCGTCGAAGTACTAATGCTAGTCTTTGTGCGTTCCCATATTACACCCGACAAAAAGTCAAAGTCGGCAGGTGTGTTTATGCTGCGCTGAACCGACTTTTCAATGTCGCGGCGCAACTGCAGTATTTCCGGACAATTCTTTTTCATTTCAATTTCGTTTTATTTTCGGCGGCAAAGTTATGCCATTGCTTTTTTATCTGCAAAATTCTTGTTGGTTCTTGTTTAAAGATAGGTCCACCCATCTTTTTGCTTACCGAATAAAAACCATCTTATTTCGCTACGAAACTTAAAAATTGATATTCGTAGCGAAATAAACGCAAAGTTATTCAATAAAATAAAACAGCAAAAAAACAAATATATTGATAATTAAACCATTATACTTACTCTTATATCTATGCAAACAAATCATCTGCCGTTATTGTGTGTGTAAATATTTCGGAATGATTGTTTTTTTCTACTCCATTGAAACTAATGAGTGTCAAGAGAATAGATTTATCCTTGAGGATATTTTCCAAGGAAGACTGTCGCTTCAATAACTTTTCAGCGTACGATTTTGTAACAACAAACTGCGATTTGCTGTATTTAATTTCACAAATATTTACAACATCATCGGCACGGTCTATCAGCAAATTGATTTGCATTCCATCTGTGCTTTTGCTACCTTTTATAATCATTGCCGATTCTTCTGATGCTACGCCTGCAACCTGCATTGCGGCTTTTATCTGGTAAATGTGTTGCATGCAGACTTCTTCGAAAGCTATGCCCTGCCACGATTTAACTTCCGACTCCTTTTGGTGGTGTTGCCAGTAGTCAGTTTCACGATGGTCGGAAAATTCCTTGAAATGCAGCCAGAACCAGCAAAAGCAGTCCGACAATTTGTAGTGTTCCTCGCGTTTGCTCATGCCAAAAGGCACATACTTGATTAGGAAATCGCTACCAACCAATGCTTTCAGCATCTTCGAAAAATCCCCGTTGGGATTAATGCCTGTCTTTTTCGCTATTTCATCTCTTGTGTAACCGGCATGTCGCAGACCAAGTGTTCTTACTATTTTCATGCAGGCATCGGCATTATCAAAAATAGACTTGAAAAGTCGGTCGAATTCGTCGCCGAGTTTTGCCTTGTGACTAAAGAAAAGTGCATCAATATTCTGCGCAAGGCTCAGGGTTGGATTGAAGCAGTTTAAATAATAAGGGATGCCACCAAGTATCATGTAGGCCTGTGTGATATTGTACCTTGACATTTTTATGCCTCGGCTCTCAAAAAATTCTTCACATTCGTGGAGTGTAAATGGAGATAGTCTTATTTCGCCTGTCAACCTGCCGTAGAGACCACCTTTGTTGTTTATGAGGTTGTCAAGCATCCACGAGGTCGCCGAGCCGCATACCACAAGGCAGAGATTGTGCTGTGCGTTGCCCCAGCCGTTCCAGAAAGCCTCAAGTGCAGTCAGGAATCCCGACCGAGGCGTGTCCATCCACGGAAGTTCATCTATGAAAACGACTTGACGAGAGCCGTTGTCCTTTCGTTCCAATAGCTGTTCGAGCATGAAAAATGCCTCCATCCACGACTTTGGCTGACTTATTTCTTCCAATCCGTAGCGCATAAGCGAGAAGTAGAAATTCTGCAGCTGGGCTTTCAGCGAAACCTTACGTTTGCGGTCGTATGGCGATAGTCCTGCATGGCGGAATGCCATATAGTCGCTAAGAACTTCGTTTACCAGAAAGGTTTTCCCTACGCGACGACGACCATATACCGCGACAAATTCAGCCTTGCCGCTGTGGCAATAACGGTTAAGTTCCGCTATTTCCTGCTTTCTTCCGATGATGTTGCACATTTTGTTTCCCTTTGTTAATCAACCGCAAAGATACCATTCTTTTTAATGCAAACAAAAAATTATTGAATAAAAATCATCTTATTTCGCTACGAAACTTAAAAATTAATGTTCGTAGCGAAATAAATGCAAAATTATTCAGTAAAATTGATGCCGTAAATTTCGCGTCCAAAATGTGCTTTTGCTGCGCGTATTCAAGTAATGACTACTAGTACATTTACCGATTGCCAGTTTATAAATTGCTTATTACTAATCGTTTATACACGACACACCAAACAAGAACCAACAAGAACCAACTATGTCTGATTTTTTTTATATTCCTTTGCGGCATGAAAACTCAAAAAAAAGGACAAATAGTAATTTTTAGTAATAATTTAAATTTTAGGTAAAATGGAAAAAAGTTTTATTAGTCAGTTGGCAGATGCAGCTCTGCACTTTCTTTACAGAATCGTTTATTTCCTGTTCATTATGCCGTTTGATTTGTGGCGTAAGGCAGTTGCACGTCTTTCGAAGCAAAGACAGGAAAAGTCGCTTGACATTACAAAGATAGAAACACAGTGGCCGTTTCTGTCGTTCATCAAGCGTTTTACATTGGACTTCTTTATTGATGGTCTAATTTTCATTGTTCCGCTGATAATGATAATAATTCTTATCGTCGGATGCATGGATGATTTTTTAATGGGATTATTGTCATTCGTAGGAAGTTACTTTGTCCTGCCTATAGGATTTTCTCTAACGAGAGATTTCGTGACATTGCTCATCATGCCGTTCAGGAAGTTCTTAAGCTGGGTAAGCAAGCCTGCTCAATATGTTGACATAAAGCATAGTGGAGAAATAAAACAGAAATAATAAACTTTAGTAATAATTTAAATTTTTAGGAAGATGAAAAAGAATTTTTTGTTAATTGTGTGCGCAGTTGCGTTAGTGTTAGGATTTAGTTCGTGCGGTTCTAAAGACTATGTTCTGAAACCGTCAACTACACAGATTAGTGGTCCTTTAGGCAATTGTTATAAGGTTGTGGACAAGGAATTTAAGTGTAAATACGATGAGAAAAATTTATTCTCTCCATACATGATTACAATCGAACTGGAGAGAATCGAAGGAGAATTGCCAAGTGCATTTTTTGATACAAATTATGAACCTTTTGGAAATTCTGGTAGCGGAGTATATGGTAACTATGGCTTTGGTATTGAAATTCGCGATGAAGATGACAATGTTGTATATAATTGCGCTGCTACGGCTGATGGTCTTAGTGGTCCATATTCAAATGATGATGTAATGGCATTTAGGTCGTTGAATCCTGGCGAAACAAGTATTATTAGATGGTCGGAAGATTTAAGCAAGAAGGAAATTAAAGGTAATAATTTAACTTTTAAAATTACTAGTGCAGTTGATAGGTAAATGTATTTTTTAGGAATAATTTAAACTTTTATTAAAATGAAGAAGTATTTTTTACTAATTGTGAGCATGATTGCTCTAATGTATGCAGGTAGTTCATGTGGTGGAAGTAAAGAGTCGAAGTCAGAAAATCCTGATTTTGTTTTAAAGCCTTCGAAGGTAGAGATTACTGGTCCATTAAAAGATTATTTTAGGGTTGTTGACAAATCTTTTAATTGTAAATACGATGAAAGTGCTTGGGATAAGTATATGATTACAATAGAATTGGAAAGAACAGATGTTGACTTTGATGGAAAATTCGATGGATATGAGCCTTTTGGTACTTCTGGCTATGGTGTAGAAGGTAATTATGGCTTTGGTATTGAGTTGCGTGATTCTATGGACAATATTGTATATAATTGTGCAGCTACAGCTAGTGGGCTTTCTGGTGTTTATTCCAGTGATGATTTGAAAGCATTAATGAAACTGAATTCAGGAGAAACAGGTATTGTTCGGTGGTCTGAAAATTTGGGCAAAATAAACATTGAAGGAACAAATCTAACATTCAAGATTACTAGTGCTTGTGATGAGAATCAAAAAGGTTCTTCTAGTTCAAAATCCGAAGCCACCGACGATGATGACGATTCAAGCGATTATAGTTCTTCTTCTTTTGATTCCAATTCAGATGAAGATTGGGACGCTTTCCTCGATGAATATGAGGAATATGTTGACGATTACGTTGCTTTGTACAAAAAGGCTAAGAATGGTGATATGGATGCAATGAGTGAATATGCAGAAGTGTTGGAAGATGCTCAAGATTTGAGCAACAGATTATCAAAAGCTAAAAGCTCAATGAGCTCATCTCAAACTGCTAGATATACCAAGATAACCAATAAGATGTTAAATGCAATGAACTAATTTAATGTTTCTTATGTATAAAAGGATTTTTGATATTAATCAAAGAATACTAATGTCATAACCCTTTGGCGGGATTAAAAAATCATTGAAAAAAAACAGATAAAAAGTTGTACATATCGTTGATTTTTAATAATTTAGCAAAGACAAAAAAGTTAAATTATATAATCGTATGCACAACTTGTACGCAAATTTCGTAA
>JAGCNN010000278.1 GCA_017645925.1 Bacteroidales bacterium | reverse complement strand
TGTATCGGTCGCTGGCAAGGTTGCAACATTAGGAATGGGTAGCAAAGTACTTAACAATGTGGAGAAAGTGGCAAATAAGGCTATGACGACAGATTCTCTTGAACTTGTAAATGCTTGGAAAATAAAGATAGACTCGGCATTTTCAGCAGCAAAAAAACTTGAAGGTAACTTCCTTAACAAGGACAAGGACTTTGCGGACAGACTTAAAAATCTAAAAGAACAATACGAAAAGGCGTAAGTGTCTTGTCCTAAAATATAATTTTACAATTTTACCAGCGCATTATAAAACACTATCACACACTCCCGTTTTTAGAAAGGTGGGAGTTTTTTGTGTGGGTAACATCACACAATTCTCACAAAGAATCGCTACTTTTGCACAAAACACAAACAAATGGACTTACCCAATCGCCGTACGACACGCGCAAAATGGCACAACTACAATGATGGTGTGTACCACATAACGCTAAACTCGAGAGACCGCATACACTCTTTAGGTAACATAAAAGATGGAGAATTGCAACTATCTGAACTCGGGCAAGCCCTAAAGCAATACATAGAGTCCACACACGAACACTATCCATACGCCGAAATCCCAATCTTCCAGATAATGCCCGACCATGTGCACCTGCTGGTGACCATACATCAGGCAGAGGCGCAAGGGCGACGTAAGGACGATGCATGCATCGTCCAGAGCTGTGCATGCATCGTCCAGAGCACAGCATGCATCGCCCAGAGCACAGCATGCATCGTCCAGAGCAGTGCAAGCACCACCCAAAGCACAGCCCCGAGCCTCGACCCAAAGATGAAAAAAGTATCAGACAGACGAGGATACCTATCGACAGTAATAGGCGGAATAAAGTCCGCAACAACAAAATACGCAAACGCACACGACATCCCTTTCGCTTGGGCACAACGATTCTACGATGTGATAATCAAGGACGAAATACAAATGACGAACACAATCAACTACATAAAATCCAATGTAACAAACTGGGAAAAATAACTTTGCGAAAAAACTATGCGGAGAAAAAACTTCATATTCTCCGCAAATTTGCGGAGAATAATGATACCGCCCTTCGCGACATCCACGACCTTATCGACAAAAAAAATACTGAAACGAACCGAAGAAGGCGGAAGAAGCACAAACTATGTTCTCGAAAAGACAGAACATTAAAGTTGGCATAGCATCATATAATACGACAAGCTATCGTTCAATGTGCAATATCACAGATTCAAGTTTTTAGAAAGGCGGGAGCTCAATTTGCACAATCACCCATGCTTTTCAGTGCGCACCTCTCCAGTTCCTCACATTTGGCACACTTTATATTACGCTTGCGCATCTCGGCATTATGCCCTATTTCCGTATCGGGAAACTTCTTCTTTTTACTGAAAAACACCTGCAAGCCAATCGCCACAAAGCAAATGGCGACAAGCACAATTGAAACTAGCATTATAAGCAGAAATGTATTCATATCTCATTTTGTCTGCTGGACAAAAATACAACATTTGCCCAAACTACATTCACAAAAAAGGCGAAATCAAACGATTCCGCCCCAAACAATATGAAATTTATGAAATACTTATTTGCTTAACCAACCGGTAATTTCCTCAATCGTAGGATTCTGCAAGCCTAGTTTGTGCTTCTTGTTCATTCCGCACAATGTCGGATGCAACTTCTGTGGACTCATTTCCTTCAACTGCTTTACGGATGTGATACCGCACTTGTAGATAACCTTTGCCCATTCTTCGCTGATGCCCAATGCTGTATAGTCTTCAAGGTTAAACGTATCGGCTTTCTTTTCGGGACGCATCTGCGGGAAGAAAAGAACATCCTGTATCGAAACCGAGTTTGTCATTATCATCGACAGACGGTCGATGCCGATACCCAAACCAGCAGTCGGAGGCATACCTATTTCCATTGCGGTAAGGAAATCTTCGTCAAGCATCATGGCTTCCTCATCGCCTCGCTTTGCAAGCAACAACTGCTGCTCGAAACGGTAACGCTGGTCAACAGGGTCGTTAAGTTCGGAGTAAGCGTTGCAGATTTCCTTTCCGTTGCACACAGCCTCAAAACGTTCAACAAGACCTTCCTTCGAACGGTGCTTCTTTGCCAAAGGCGACATTTCAATCGGATAATCAGTAATGAAAGTCGGCTGTATGAGCTTCGATTCGCAGCATTCGCCAAAGATTTCATCAATGAGCTTGCCCTTGCCCATGCTGTCGTTAACCTCCACTCCTACTTTCTTTGCAACCTCGCGAAGTTCAGCCTCGTCCATCTTTGAAATGTCGATGCCGCTGAAATGCTCTATTGCCTCGAACATGGTGTAGCGTTTCCACGGACGCTTGAAGTCGATTATGTTTTCGCCAACCTGAACCTTGGTTGTTCCGTTGGTGTCAATAGCAATCTTCTCAACCATTTCCTCCACCAAGTCCATCATCCAGTTGTAGTCCTTGTAGGCAACGTAGAGTTCCATCTGTGTAAACTCAGGATTGTGGAAGCGGTCCATACCTTCGTTGCGGAAGTCCTTTGCGAACTCGTAAACGCCATCGAAGCCGCCAACTATAAGACGCTTCAAGTAAAGTTCGTCGGCGATACGGAGATACAAAGTCTGGTCGAGGGTATTGTGGTGTGTCTTGAACGGACGAGCAGCAGCACCTCCGTACATAGGCTGTAAAATAGGAGTTTCCACCTCGAGATAGCCCTTTGCGTTGAGGAACTGGCGCATCGAATTGGTGAGCATTGTGCGCTTGATGAAAGCTTCCTTAACCTGCGGATTTACAATCAAGTCCATAGAACGGTTACGGTAACGTTGTTCGGGGTCGCTGAAAGCATCGTAAATCTTGCCGTCCTTTTCCTTTACTATTGGTAGCGGATGCAACGACTTGCTAAGAACCGTAAATTCCTTTACATGAATTGAAATTTCACCCATCTGCGTACGGAATGCGAACCCTTTCACGCCAATAATATCGCCAATATCAAGCAATTTCTTGAAAACCTGATTGTACATGGTCTTGTCTTCACCTTCGCATATATCGTCGCGGCGGAAATAGAGCTGGATACGACCTTTTTCGTCCTGTAATTCAGCAAACGAAGCATTTCCCATGATTCTGCGGCTCATCATACGGCCTGCAATGGAAATGTCCTTCAAATCTTCAGGCAAGTTTTCATCACTAAACCTATTGAGAATATCCCTTGTATTGGTCGTTACCTTAAATTCCGGTGCCGGATATGGATTTATACCTAAATTTATCAATTCCTTCAAAGCCTCACGACGGAGGATTTCCTGTTCACTTAAACCTATATAGTCCATTCTAAAAAAAATTTTTGCAAATATAAACATAATTTAGATTCCGCGAACTTAGGAAGAAACATTGGAAAGCATAAAAATTATAGCGGCACAAAAAATCGGACAACATTTTTTCCAATCAACAAGTCAATACTGAAAAAAAACATACTTTTGTAATAAATTATAAAGACGAAAGATTATGCACCGATACACGCACGAAGTAAAGTATCACGAATGTGACAGAATGGGAATTACGCATCATTCAAACTACGTTCGCTTCATGGAAGAAGCCCGCATTGACTGGCTCGACAATATAGGATTCGGCTTTGACAAAATAGAAGCCGAAGGTGTTTTTTCGCCAGTGATATCAATTGCCTGCAACTACAAAAATCCATCTACTTTCAAAGACAAAATTGAAATTGAAATAACAATAAGCAAGTTCAGCGAAATAAAATTCGAGTTCGCGTATATTATGCGTGTCGGAGAAAAAATTGTATGCACGGCACAAAGTACCCACTGCTTTATCGAAAACAACCGTCCAATAATCCTATCAAAGCGTCTTCCGGAACTATACAAGGCGATAAACGAAGCCTACAACAACCAAAATACAAAATGAAAAAACTGATTCTTATAATTATCGCAATAGTGGCAATATCAATGCAAATTCAGGCGCAGCCACTTGCTAAGCACGTTATACTTATAGGTCTCGACGGTTGGGCAGCACACGACCTCGACAATAGCCGCAACAACATTCCCAACATACGCTACCTTATAAAAAACGGCAGTTGCAACATGCACAAGCGTTCAGTCCTGCCATCCGATTCCGGAGTAAACTGGGCATCAATGTTCATGGGCGTAGGCCCCGAAATGCACGGATACACCACTTGGGATTCTAAAGTACACGACTTGCCGTCGTCAACGACAAACAAGAACGGCATATTCCCAACCATCTTCTCCATTATCCGCGAACAATATCCAGATGCCGAAACGGGCTGCACCTTTGAATGGGACGGCATAAAGCATGTGATTGACACCTTGTCCATCAGCCACGTACACTATTTCAGCGAAGGATGGGAACCAGCAGAAAGGAATTGCGACCACATAGTGAAATACATAACCGAAAGCAAACCGATGTTTTACGCAGCCTGCTTTGACGGTCCCGATGGTCCCGGACACAAATATGGGTGGTACTCAGATGGATACTACGAATATATGTCGCGCGTTGACAAATGCATAGGTCGCATAATACAGGCACTCAAGGATGCCGGCATATACGACGACACAATAATCATCGTTACTGGCGACCATGGCGGACACGACCACGGACACGGCAGCCTTGCAATGGAAGACATGGAAAGTCCACTAGTAATTTTCGGGCACAACGTACGCTCCGAATACACTTACACCGCCCCCATTGCCCAATACGACGTAGCTGCAACCATTGCATACATCCTTGGAGTCAAGATGCCAGATGCATGGCGAGGAAAACCTGTAAAGCAGGTATTTTTGAGGTAGAAGAAAAAAACATCATCCCTATCAATCATCACTTTACAGCACCATCATAGTTATCCACTATCGCATCAACAAAAAAACTTCAAAAATTATTTGTCGGTACGAAAATATATTGTAAATTTGCCGACAATGAGAAATATTTTTTTATGTTAATGCAATATTAATGAAATATGAGACCGATATTAGTACCACACGATTTCACAGAAGTGGGAGCTTACGCTCTCGAACATGCCTTTATGATAGGCAAAACACACAACAGCCCAATCAACTTGATTCACATCGTTTCAAAAACTGACGAAATAGAACCGGCAAGGGCTAAACTTCAGGCTATAGCCGACGACTTCAAAAAGGGAAAGGAAAACCTCGAAATCTCAGTTGAAGTACGCAAGGGCGATGTCGATAAGGAAATATACAACTACGGCACCGAAATCAATGCATACCTCGCAGTTATGGGCAGTCATGGTGTAAAGAACTTGAAAAAGGCCATAAAGATTATCGAAAAGTTCATCACTATTCCTTTCGTACTTGTACAAAATCCTCCAATATACGGAGAATACGATAGAATACTTATCCCGATTGATGCTGACAAGTCGTCAAGAATCAGAGTACAATGGGTAAAATTCCTCAACACATTGTTCGAAAGCAAGGTTTACATTATTTCATACAAGGACAGTGACGGATTCAACAAGAAGGCTATACAGAACAACATCACTTTCGCCGAAAACATATTCAATGACAACCTCATCGACTACGATATAAAGTACCTTGAAAACAAGAAGAACTTCTCGGACGAAATGTACAAGTATGCAAACGAAGCCGAATGTGACCTTGTTATATTTATGACCGACCAGTATAAGTCATATATAAAGGAAATCAAGAATCCAGAAAATGAAGAACTCGCTGCTAAGATTCCTGCTATGTGCGTAAACAAGCGAATCGACATTATCAAAATCGGCGGATTCAATTAAAATATCATATCCTTAATGCAATAACAGCGGACTTGTTCCGCTGTTATTTAATTTATAACCCATGAAAAAAATTGCCGCAATAGTGTTGCTCTTAATGATATGCCTTTATGGTTATTCGCAGGTACAACCCGACGAATACCAACAAGGAGGCTTCTGCACTTTCAACGGTCAATTCTATTCAATTGAAAAAAACATCTGTATAACTCTCGGTGGAAATTGCGGCTTTATTGTAAAGGATTTCCGAATTGGAGCTTATTTTGACGGCATGAGTAACTCCGCAAAAATAACTGGCACAGACTCAAATCCATATACGCTTAGACAAAACCACGGCGGAATATACTTCGGATATCCATTCTTCAACAGCCATTCATTCCACCTTGTTACCGACATAAAGGCAGGCTACGGAACATCAATGCTTATAAATGCAACAAGCAGAAAAGGTTACGACAAAGCTGGTTTTGTCGCAATAGTACCGTCCGCAGCCGTAGAATACTCTATTACAGATATTCTGAAAATTTCCCTCGGAATTGAATACCAATTTCATATAAAAACAAAAAAGCCAGAACTTTACAAGCAGTCAATTCTTAACGTCCCTGGAATTTACGCCGCCATTACCCTAGGTCTTTTCTAATTTTTAAAATTTCAGGTAATAATCTTTTGTCAGCAACCTATATTTCTCACTGAAATCGTGACGGACTCCATTTTCAATAAAAAGTGTATCGCACTGAGGCTCAAATTTCTCCCTACGCAATTCCACAATTGTGCGTATTGGCAAAGTATCCGGATGTGACGAAACATATAGTCTTGATACAGCATACAATCCTAATTTTGCGGAAGCTTCCTCAAAATGCTGGCACTGCTCGGTAGGATATATAACAAAGCAACGTCCATCATGCGAAAGAAGCCTGTCAATCGCACCCGACAACTCGGAAATATTAAGGCTAAGGTCGTGACGCGCCAATGCCCTACCCTTTTCTGGAGCAACGACATCGGTGGTATAAAATGGAGGATTAGAAACTATCAGGTCGTACTTTTCTTCTGCCGAAAAATCCTGCACCGACGAATGAAACACCTCTATCCTATCACGCCATTTGCTCTGCTCAACATTGAATTTTGCCACCTCTACCGCCTCATCGTTTATGTCGATACCATGAATGATGGCATTGCTTTTCTGCGCAAGCATAAGGCAGAGCAATCCCGTACCAGTGCCAATGTCGAGGATACGTTTCGCGTTTTTGCAATCCACATAGGAGCCAAGCAAAACACCATCGGTGCCGACTTTCATAATCGACTTGCGATGCAATACGCGGAACTGCTTGAATGAGAAGAAGTCGTCACGCATCAGACAACGGGGTTTTGATTTACGCCCGAACCAAAAAGTGCAAAGTCATACTTAATTGGGTCGGCAGAATCAAATTTGCGAAGGTTTTCGGTAAGCTCAAGCACCGATTTCCAATCGTTCTGATTGCGATTAAGCAGTCCAAGGTCACGAGCGCAACGTCCGCAGTGTACATCAAGAGGGATAAGCAAGGAAGACGGGCTAATGCCTTTCCACAGACCGAAATCCACTCCACGACCATCATCGCGCACCATCCAGCGCAGGAACATATTCAGTCGCTTGGCTGCAGAACCTTTGGTAATGTCGGAAATATGACGCATGTTGCGTGCCTCGTGCGGAATCTCAAACAGCACCGAGTGGACATTCATCAGGTTCTTATCCATTTCCTTGTGCTGGGAAAATACGGCTTCAAGTCCGCCATGATTGCGGTAAATATTTGCCAGCGAACGAACAAAAAAACGCATGTCGTCACCATTGAAGGTTCGGTGCACAGCGGCATCAAGAGGCTTCAAGTCCTTCGTCTCGAAGTTCATCACAAAATCGTAAGGAGCATTGTCCATAAGCCGCATAAAGCGTTTTGCGTTATTTATTATCATCTTGCGGTTACCCCATGCTATCATCGATGCAAAAAAACCGCTAATCTCAATATCCTCCTTGCGCGAAAACGAATGGGGAATCTGTATTGGGTCGTTATCAATAAAACTGCTTACGGCAAACTTTTCGTACCGTTCATCAAGCAAATCCTTTGTAGTCTGAAAATCCATTTTTAAAAATTTGTCCAAAAATAAGGATTTTTGAAACACATTGCAACCTTTTATTCTCCCCAGTTATCAAATGGCATAATACCCGCATAAGTATCATTGCGATACAGATTAATTATTCCAAAAGTAATATTTTAGGCTTCCTGACCAGACTATTCATATCATCAAGCAAGGCTGCGTTTGAGAAAACAATGCCATTGCGCTCTACTGTGCCGTAGCTATTATGCGCATGACCGAAAAGATGGTAGCGGGGCTTAACCTGCAAAATTCTGTTTCGCAATGGCGCATTTCCCCAATGTACTCCAGCCGACTCGTCGAGTATCATAACTGGCGGTTCGTGGGTGACGACCACATCGGAATCGGCAGGAATCAGCTCTTCCGGATGGTTGTACGCCAGACCGAAGAACTTAACGCCATCAATTGTTATGCTTCTGTCCTGCAAGAAATGGACATTGTCGGGCAGACCTTCGATATTTTCCGCTTCCCAAAGACAAAGGTCGTGGTTGCCAGTAACGAAAATCTTATGCGGATACGGCAGTTCTATCAGCCAGTTTAGAAAATCAAGCACCTCCTCCTCGGTGCCACAGTTGCTGATGTCGCCGCTATGAATAAGTACATCGGCGACGGGCAAATCCTTTATCTTTCGATGGAGGCCGTGTGTATCGGAGAGGTGGAGGAGTTCCATTTCTTATAACCAAAATATTTCTTTTCAAAAGAATCCATATTAACATTTTGTGATTTTGCCTTAGAAATCAAATCCTCCCAATATACATACCGAATCATTTTATCGTTTTCCAGAAAATTATTTTTGAACTCTATGAAATTGTTTTTCAAGTCTTCCCTGTCTTTGGGGCAAATAAACAAAACATATTTCCCTTCAGTTTTTGCTCTCAATGCATTCCGAAACAACTGGTAGTAATCCTCCATAACATCTTTCTCTGTGATTTCGCATTTCCAAAGATCTTTATTGCCATCAATAATAGGTTTATAAATATCATTAAACTGTTTTTTTGGATTTTTACCGCCACCTGATTTGCTAAAGGAGTGCTCGGTAAACTTTATTTCACAATATACCTTTATGCCTCCACTTTCGATATAAAAATCAAAATTTGTTTTTTCTGCTACATCATTCTCTATGTATTCAAACTTACATTTTGCATTATTATGATATTCCAATAAAGGACAATAATCATGTAATATTTCTACTAGTTGTTTAGAGGGTTTGCCATTATTATCAATAAAACGCCTAAAAAAATTGTAGCACATAATTTGGGAAGAATTTAAATGATGTGCATAACGATGTAGCTTAAATGGAATCCAGTGCAACTTCTTTATCTCTGGAAGAAGATTTGATTCTTTTACAACATTCTCTTTTGTTTTTCCTTTAGGAATGTCCAAAATATGCATATATCTTTTACCTTTATATTCTCCTCCCAGTTCACTATTGTTTTTAGTTCCTAGGTAGGATCTGACAACTTCAACAAACTCTTTATAATTCATATATTATATGTTTATTACTTTCATTTATTTTATTTATGACCTAAAAATTCGCCATATCTTTTTTTCTTGACCTTTATCACAATTAAAATCAAGCAAAAACGTCAACAGCCTTGCAAATATAATCATTTATTCTCACTTTTATTCATTTCACAGTAATTTATCTTCAGTATCCCACTATTCCCCATAGTTTTTCTTCAATTTCGTTCTCTCCGAAAAATACCAGTTGGCAACCGACTGCAATTCGTACTCGAAATATGTTCCCGGAGTAAACAGGTAATACGGACTTAAAAATTCGTTGAGAAACTTTTCCGTAGCCTCAAATCTTTCG
>JAGCNN010000003.1 GCA_017645925.1 Bacteroidales bacterium | reverse complement strand
TGCAGCCGTCATCATCTGCACATTGGCTTTTGCCGATTCCACAGCAGCGCGATATGTGGCGTCATCAATACGGAAAAGCAGTTGCCCAGCCTTCACATGGTCGCCTTCCTTCACATAAACGCCCAGCAAATAGCCTTCAACACGTGGAATTATCCGTATGTCCTGATTTCCCTTGATTGATGCAGGATATTCTGTATTTATGGTATAATCTTGAGAATCAACCGTTAGCAACTCATAATTTTCTGGCTCAGAAAATTCTTCCTGCACGCCATCGTTGCACGAAACCAACAGCGACAACAGAAATGCAAATATTATTATAAGTCTAAATTTCATCTTGAGTGACAATATCATTTCAGTTGCAAAAATAGATTCCACAACAAAAGGCAATGTGTATGAAAAGAACCCATTATTGTATATTTTAGGAACTAAACGAAAAACATTGCTGAATTTGTTGTAATTTTGTCATCGACAAAAAAAGCATTTTGCGTATGAATAACTGCGCCATCTTCAACTACAACCACTCGTCCGAAATCGTAAAGACCGACCTTTATGAATCATGGATATGCCACATAGAAAAAGGGAAAGCCAAGGTAGTTTTCGAGCAGACGGAGTACAAAGTGGCTACGGATACGATTTTTTTCGTTCAGGAAGGTGCCTCTTTCAAAGTATTGTCGTCGTCGCGCGATATGCAGATGGAAGTCCTTGTATTCAAAGAGGCGCTGATGAATGTCGTCTATTCGCTGTGCGGAGCCGAGGCTGATTTTGGAGAACTGGAAACCGTGTTCTGGACGGACAAAAACATTGACGAGCAATACGGACGAATTATGGCAATGGACTACGAACTTCTGAAAGTCGCTGTTCAAAACACAAACCTCATCGCCCACAACAAGATGATTATGACAGGTCTTGTACATCTGCTGATAACCTTATACAATGCGGCTGGTGTTTCTTCCGAAACGAAGCAAGGAAACAATAGCAAGCGTTCGCGTATACTTCTGAACCATTTCTTTGAGCTTGTCTGTGAAAAATCGGTTCTTGGACAGCGAAGCATTTCCTTCTATGCCGAGCAACTTTGTGTATCAGCCCGTTATCTTTTCAAAGTCTGCAAAAAGGAAACTGGTAAAACCCCAAAAGATTTTATCAATGAAACAATAATCGGAGAAATCAAGAACGCACTGCTAACCACCGAAATGTCGCACCAGCAGATTGCCGACCGCTTTGGGTTCCCCGACCAGTCGGCATTCGGGCAATTTTTCAAACGGCAGGAAGGAATTTCACCATCGGAGTTCAGAAAGATGTACAAGTAAAAGAATATCTTTGCACCCAAATTCTACATTAAAATGAAACTGAAGAAACGGAAAAT
The DNA here is from genome assembly GCA_017645925.1 of Bacteroidales bacterium. Classification (GTDB taxonomy): domain Bacteria; phylum Bacteroidota; class Bacteroidia; order Bacteroidales; family ML635J-15; genus Bact-19. Next base: position 333 of record JAGCNN010000003.1, on the reverse strand, counting down.
CAAGTATTCGGCAATATTCTTTATCTGCTGGTTTGCATTTTTGGTCATTCTGGTTGATGTAGTCCTGAACTTCCAGACATTAGTTGATTATTTCGGTTCGTACGCATTGGTGGAGGTTGGATTATTGCTGTTGGTCATTCTGCCGACATTGGCAGTTTACATATTTACAAAAGAACACAACCAATGACTATCAGCCTAACTTCATAACTTTGTCCAGGATTGCAGGCTCTTTAGGTCTGCTTTTCTGCGATGTAGCAGGTATGGCGTTCTGGGTACTCTATGTGCTCTGCGGAATCACCGACATAGCGGATGGATGGGTAGCAAGAAAATTTC
>JAGCNN010000277.1 GCA_017645925.1 Bacteroidales bacterium | reverse complement strand
GTTTAGTAATAATCCGTTAGCAGATTCCGGACAGCAGTCTTCACAACGCTCCCCGTTCCGTATCGCGTGTTACGACTAGCTTTCGGAATGACAAGCCCCTTTATTTGTATTTCTACCTAAACACTTGGTAACATTACAATTACGCGTATTGCCCTATTTTTTAGCGGACACTAATACATTATTTTAGCTCTTACATTTCTTTAGCAACATTGCCCCCCAACGACTGCCCAATATTATTACTTAATTACCATTTACAATGGTGCCATATATTATGAAAAACATTTATCTTTGCAGGCAAAAATTTAACCTATGAGAAAGATTTATTGCATTGGCGAAACTGTTTACGACATAATTTTTCGTAATGGTAAGGCTGTAGAATCGTGCCCGGGTGGTCCTGTGCTGAATACTGCCATTTCGTTGGGACGCATGGGCGAAAAGGTTTATGTTGTTGGCGATCAGGCAAACGATGCCATAGGAAATATTATTGCCGACTTTTTGTCCGACAACAATGTATCTACCAAGTACTTGACTTTGTACAACGATGCCAAGTCGCGTGTGGCGCTCGCATTTCTGTACGACACTCGCGAGCCAGCATACAGCTTCTACAAGATTCGCGTAAACGGTGAGATAAAAATAACTTTCCCCGAAGTAAAGCACGACGACATTGTACTGTTCGGCTCGTTCACATCCATAAAGCCCGATGTTCGCGACGACCTTATGGCTTGCTTGAAACAGGCAAAGGAAGCTGGTGCAATAATAATATACGACCCGAATTTCCGCCCCTCACACCTAAAAGACCGCGAGCGAGCCCTGCCGCTGATAAAGGAAAACCTTGAAATTGCCGACATTGTAAAGGGTTCAAACGAGGACTTCCAGCTTATCTTCGACTCAAATTCGGCTCTTGAAACCAACGATATAGTAAAGAAATGCGGCTGCAAGAATTTCATCTATACGGCCAACAAATACGGGGTTAACCTGTTTACTTCCGACTTTCACAAGATTTTCGATGTGCCACGGCTTACACCAGTATCTACTGTAGGAGCAGGCGACAGCTTCAATGCAGGACTTATATACGGACTTATCAAACAGAACGTTTACTCATCGGACCTTGAAAGCCTGCCGCTTGAAACATGGCGCAAAGTGATTTACTGCGCAATTAGTTTTGCAACGCATGTGTGCAGCAGCTACGACAACTTCATCAATAGCGAATTTATTTCAAGTTTCGACATGTAGGATGGGTTCCGAATGTTCACATAGTTTCGACTACTACAGCAACCTTGTTGCCGACAGGGTTAGTTGCCACGATTCGTTGTGGCTGATAGGCGGTACTCAATGGAATACAATGCTATCGTCGTCAAAACTGGCAAAAATGGTATCGGCTATTGCAAACAGCGGTGGTGGCGAACTTATATTCGGAATCACACAGAAACGCTCACGCGCCGATTCGTTTGATTTGGTAAAAGGGTTCGACAAGAACGAAGAGTGGATTTTTCATGAGATACAGTCGCAGATAGACAATCCTGTGTCGGGCCTAATGGTAACAATATGCAAGTCACCAAATGACGGCGGCAAAATAATACACATTCATGTTCCTGCTAACAACAATGCCCCTCACCTATTCTCCGATGGCAAGTTCTATCGCTGGAAAAAAGGCAAATGCATTGTAATGGACGAGTCCGAAATACGCTCGGCATACATGAGGGTAAGTTCCTGCGACCTTGAATTCATCGGCATCACCAACACAAACGGCATACCTATGCTTTCGGGAGGCAAATTCCTCGCTGTCAACTTCTATCCAAAATTCATGATTCGCAACGCCGGCAACATTGTGGAAAAGGAATACAAGATTGAAATTGCCTTCCCCACCGACCTGTTTGAGGAAACCAACCAGCCGCTAAAGTCGGCATTTGTACGCCACGAGGGCATTTACAGCGTATTCGGACAAAGAGGAAACTATCCATTGTTTCAGCAGGAGATTGCAATAATAATTGAAGCCAAGATTACCGTAAACGCCAAAAATCTTGCAACTTTCATGTCGGAATACATAAACATATACCTGTATTTCAGCAACGGAATGAAAAAGCATTCACTCAAGCTTTCCGACACATTCTCGTACAACGGGCATCGTCTGCTGGCAGCCGACTTCACCAACGAAGAAAAAACCTTGGACATTCACATTTAGTCCAAACGAACAGTTCCCATTTAGGAAAACTATTCCATAATTGTACATTCATTCTTGTTTTTGTTTACATTTGCAGAAAAAACACATGAAGAAAATCCTATTGCTTTTAACGATAATTCCATTTTGCCTGCCCTCGTTCTCGCAGGTAAAAACTAAATTGCAGAAGGCCGATGCACTTGCAAAAGCTTGCCTTTCAAGCAATGCAGATATTTATGCCGAATGTCTTGGCGAAGCCAACGAAATGTATTTTTCGGCTTACAATGAATTCATTTCGACAAAAATGTCGGCAACAGAAGTTGGAGAACTGCCATACGCTCGCATGATGTTTCATGTGGGATTTTACAGAATGCATAACTTTTATTTTAAAGAGTGCATTCCATACTATGACACAGCAATGAGCGTGTATGCAAAAGCCGACAAACTCGGCAACGACGACGTATGGCGGTGCTTCGAAATGCTTGATGCGCTGAAAGCATATTATTCCTACGATTTGGTTGACTACGAAAAATACCTGCAATATGCTTTGCTGAATGCCGATTTCACGAAGAAATATCTCAAAAAACAGTACTACGAACTTTCTTCTGCCATGGAGGAAGTTGCTTTCGCATATATGAACATAAACGAATACGACAAAGCCGAAGATGCTATAAACGAAGCCTTAAAGGCCGAAGAAAAAGCAAACGGCAAAGATTCGGATCATTATTTCAGCCTTGAACAATACAAAGATCTTATTGCTTCGGAAAAGGAGTATCCTATTGCAACATACACGATGACAGCCTACCTGCCGATAGAGAATCCTGCAAATCGCCGCGATTCGCTTTACAACATGCTTCTAGAGGTTCGGTACGATGTTGAAAAAGCTATGCCGTTGTTCGAGGATTTGCAAGGCTCGTTTGAAAAAGATGGAATGAAAAACTCTGATGACAGTCTACTTTATGCCAAGTCGTTATATCATATAGCAATACGTTGCTGGGATGCATCACAAAGCACTGATGACGAAGAAACCGAGGCTCTTATGTCAGCTCGCGCTACCCGCTACATGAAACAGGCAGACGAACTATATGCTTCTTCCAGAGATGCAATCTCCGATATTCACGCCAACATATTGTTTGAACTCGCTATGTTTTATAACAATGGGCGCAACGATAGGGAAACTGCAATGAAATATGCAGAAGCTTCGTTCGAAATTTTCAAGAACCTTCCATTCAACGAATATAGTTTATCAAGTTGTGCGAACATACTGGATGCGCTTGATAGTTATTATTGCGGTGACGAAATGCGCGATTGCGAAAAGGCTATCCGCTACGACGAACAGATGGTGGAAATTTGCCGCAACGCCGATATCGACTGGTATATTTATGCACTGCTTCGAACTGGAAACAATTATTCCAAAATAGGAAACTATAACAAGTCGCTGGAATACTATATGCTAGCCTACGAAAACAGCGACAATACCAACGGCAGTGATACTGAGATTCTGCTGAAAATTGCCGAAACATACAAGAACCTTGGCGACAGCAAGTCGGAAGAAAAATACCGCAAGATGTACGAGGATGCTCTTGCTAACGAAATGCCCATTGATGATGATTATTACATACCAACATCATATATGTCAATCGCCGACTTCCTGACGGTAGCTGTTGACGACGATGAGGTTGATTTGTTTTACGATGGTTCTTTCCGTCCTGTTATGGGAACACATTGCGATTCGTTGCGCTACGATGCCGTGTGTGCCATTATGAAACGAAGTTCGACAAATCCTAGCGAACGCATAAACAGCACTCGTCCGATAATGATTGCCTTCGAGGATTATTTTGCCAAAGGGCAAGCCACCCATACCGACAGCATCTACTATGCTTATTCGCTTTACAATGTCGGAAAGTATATTAGCGACGCTTCTAAGGGCTTCAAGGGTTTGAAAATGTTGCTTGAAGCAAAGGAAATGTTCGAAGCCTTGTCGTTGATTAATACCCGAAACTACGCCAACACGCTTTACGAACTTGCCGAAATAAAAGACGAATCCATTGATTATTACATAAATGCGTATGAGGTATATAAAACACTGCCAACCAATATTTTCATCAATAATCGTTGCATGAAAATCTTTGGTGAAATGTTGGATTATGGAGAAAAAAGCTACAATAACGAGTTTTCAATCAAAACTTTCGAGGAAATTGAATCGTATCTCGAACAGCATCCCGATTATATAGAGGAGGAAGAATTGGAAACCTTAAAAATACAAATCACCATACGGAAGGCAGAATTATATTACAAACTTTTCAAATACGATTCATCTATACTTTGCTACAAGCAGGCCATTTCGATGATGGACAATGCGGGAATGAAAAAAACATATACTTATTGCGAAACTATCCACAAGCTTGCAGACATTAGTCGCTGGAACCACAACTACGACGATGCCAAGAAATACGCCAAGCAGTACGAAAAGTTGTCGAAGAAATTCAAGAAGGAAGAAAACGATGAGGGCGAATTTTGGGTTGGCGATGATGACGTCACAGATATTTATGGCATGGAGGAGCAGAGCGAACTGGAGCAATTGTACCAATACCTATATATGTTAAATACTAGCGTAAGATCCAACAATGTTAATGATTGCAGACCGTATGCTATTGAAACTTTTGTAAAGATAAAGGATCTGTTTGCGCGCGATGGGTTCAATACAAGTAACGATAGTATATTTTACGAGTATTCGTTGCTTCATATAGGCTATATCGAATATATTGGAGAAAAATACGATTCCACTTTGGGTTACATGTCGGAACTTGATAGGTTCCTGCCTCAAAGCAATAGCATTTCGGGTAATGGATACGCAGAAATACATTATTATTACCTGCTTTACAAGGCTCTTGCATTAATTGGAAAGGAAGAAAAACGTGAAGCGCTGAAGAATTTTGACCTGATACTGGATTATTACAAGCGTTTGGAATCCAGAAACGAGTATTATGATATTAATTATACTATGATGCTTTATGCCGCCTACATATATACTTCGCTTCACAACTACGACAAGGCATTTGAGTATTACGACTATTTGATGTCGCATTTCGCTGAAAATGAGATAAGCGATAATTATTTCGCCACGAAATATGCAATGGCATCCACATACGCCGAAATGGGCGAATATGTTTCGGTTATCGGTTGCCTTGAACCAGAATTCAAGCGCTTTGAGTACACATATGTTGATAGCGATATTTGTGCTGAAATATGCAACTTGCTCGGCAATGCGTATGTGGCCGTTGGAAATTACGACAGCGCATACAAGTGCTACATTTTGGCGCAGGAGTCGATAAGGGTTTATCAGGGAGCTGATACCTATGCTGAAGTTCAGACGCTCAACAATCTTGGAAATTTCTGCAAGAAGGCAGGAAAACACAGGGAAGCAATCGACTATTACGATGATGCTCTTGAAATGTTGGACAGAATACAAGGCAGCGCACCTACCCAATATGCTATGCTATACGAAAACAAAGGCTCTTCATACACTATGCTAGGGATGTACGACGAAGCAATGTCGCTTTTCGAGAAATGCCTTGCGATAAATCAGGAAATATTCGGAGAAAACAGTTCGAATTATGCTACAACCCTTTGCAATATCGCACTGGCATACAAGTCGAAGGGAGACTATGACAAGGCCTTGAAGAATTACAACGATGCACTAGCCATTTTACGTAACATCTACGACGACAGGCATCCGACTTATGCCGAAACTCTCAATGGCATAGGCGATGTATATTTTGCGATGGGCGAGTATGGCAAGGCTGCAGAAAGTTTCTCCGAAGCAATGGAGATAAACAGAAAGCATCTTGCAAACGACTTTTCGTTCCTTACATCTGCCGAACGCGAAATGTACTGGGAGAAAAACAAGGACATGAGCCAGCACATACTTCGTTGTGGAAGCAAAATGTCGAACAATGGTGTGATTTCGAGCGGAGCCTACAATGCCGAGTTGATTACCAAGGGCTTGTTGCTGACATCCGATATTGAGTTTACGCGTTCTGTTTACGAAAGTGGCGATTCTGCTCTTATTTCCGATTATGCAGAACTTATTTCCATGAAGGACAAGCTAGGTAAAGCTTACGAAATGCCTATTGAGGACAGATATATCGACTGCCGCAAACTTAAGGAGGAAATAAACGCTACAGAGCGTGAACTTGTTGCTAGGGTCGAGAAATATGGAGGCTTCAATGCATCAATTGGACTTACATGGAAAGATGTGCAGTCGGCAATGCGCAAGGGCGATGTGGCTGTCGAATTTACAAGATTCGAGGTCGATTCCTCCGAGATCCGCTACGCCGCACTTTTGGTTAACAAGTTTATGAAATCGCCGATGTTTGTTCCGCTATGTTCCGAAAATGACTTGCAAAGACTTTTGCGCACAGGCGTTATGCCCGAAAAGCCATCTGATGACCGCGGTGCAACCGTTTTGCGCGACAGACGCATGGGCTTATATACATCCACCGACTTGTACAGTGCAATTTGGAAGCCTCTGGAAAAGTATTTCACGCCAAACGCACGCATATATTTCGCACCTACAGGCTTACTGCATCAGGTAGCGATAGAATATGCAATGGTTAATTCTACAAAGTCAATTTCAGACATCTACGAAATTTACCGCGTATCATCCACTCGTTTCCTTGCCATGGACTATTCGCCACGCCCATTTGACGAGGCCGTGCTGTATGGTGGCATACGCTACGATTCCGATCCTGCATCCATGAAGCGCGAAAGCGAACGCTTTGGAACGCGAGTCGCATCATATAATTCATTTGCCGACATCAGTAGGGATGAGGAAAGGACGAGTTTGAGTTATCTGCCAGGCACCAAAACCGAGGTAGAAACCATTAATGCTAAACTTAAAGCCGGAAAAATCAAGGTCGACATGCATATAGGCGAGGCTGCCAACGAAGAATCGTTCAAGAACTTGTCGGGAAAGAAGGTTTCTCTTTTGCATATTGCCACGCACGGATTTTTTGTGCCTGCCGATACTATTCTTAATTCAGATCAATCGCTCAACTTGTCGGGACTTTTGCTTGCTGGTGCCAACAACATTTGGACAAACCGACCGGTTCCTGAGGGCGTTGAGGATGGTGTGCTCACTGCAAAGGAGATAAGCAATATGGACTTGCGTGATGCTGATATGGTGGTTCTTTCCGCCTGCCAGACTGGCCTTGGCGAAATTACAGACGAAGGCGTTTTCGGACTTCAGCGCGGATTCAAGAAAGCAGGTGTGCATACGCTCATAATGAGCCTCTGGTCGGTTGACGACAATGCTACCCAGTTGATGATGACCGAATTCTACACAAACCTGATGGCGGGAATGTCAAAGCGAGAAGCCTTCCTGAAGGCACAGCGCACATTGAAAGCAACAAAAGGCTTTGAGAATCCGAGGTTTTGGGCAGCCTTCATAATGCTGGACGGAAACGAAAGGTGATTTACGATTTTAGAATTAAGATTTACGATTTTATCTGACAAGATGCAAAAAACACAGAATG
>JAGCNN010000036.1 GCA_017645925.1 Bacteroidales bacterium | reverse complement strand
TATTATCATAAGGCGACCTTTGAGCTTGTCGGTCTTATTGAGCAGACTGGCCTTCTCGTATCCTTCAGGGTTTTCCTGCGGAGTGTCCATGTAGCGTTCGCCGTACATTACTTCGTAGTACTTCCAGTCGATAACCGGTCCGCCAGCAACACCAACCTTGAAAATGTCGGCGCAGTCGGTCATAAGCGTTGTCGTCATAAAACCACCGAAGCTCCATCCATGCACGCCAAGCCTGTCCATATCAACATAGCCGAGAGACTTCAGGAACTCAACGCCTGTAAGCTGGTCGCGAGTCTCAACTGTACCAAGCTGCCTGTGTATAATACTTTCAAACTCGAAGCCGCGGTTAGCCGAACCCCTGTTGTCAAGAGTAAACATCACATAACCATTCTGCGCCATATACATATCCCATCCCGAAGCACCTCCAAAACGCGAATTGGTAATCAGTTGAGCATGAGGACCGCCATACACATATACTATTGCTGGATATTTCTTGTTAGGATCGAAATTCGGGGGGGTAATAAGACGGTAGTAGAGGTCAGTCTTGCCATCGTCAGCCTTGAGTGTTCCTATTTTCATTGTTGGCATATCAAATTTTGCAAGCGGATTTTCGGCAGTCAACAATGTAGATATCTTCTTTCCGGTGGATGTCTGGTAAAGTATATACTCGCGAGGAACTGTAGTCGATTCGTAAGAATCTACCATGTATTCCCCATCATTGGAAAGTATGGCATCGTGCGAACCGGTGTTGCCCGAAATCAAAGTCATATTTCCCGAAGCAATATTTACCTTGTAAATCGTAAAGTCTATAGGAGTTTCCTTGTTTGCCTTGATAATCAAGTCCTGATTCCTATTTGCGAAGCCACAAATTTCCTGCACCTCGAACTCGCCTTTGGTGATTTGCGAAATCTGCTTGCCATCTATATTATATAGGTATAGATGCCAGAAGCCATCCTTACGCGACCAGTAGATGAACTTCTCAGGATCGTTTGGCAAGAAAGTAAGCGGATGCTGGGGCTCAACATAGCGGTCGTTCTTCTCCTCAAAGAGAAGTTTTTCAAATTTTCCTGTAGTAGCATTGTAACGACGCATCTGCAAATGGTTCTGCTCGCGATTGAGGACACCTACATAAATCGATTTCTCATCAGGGCTCCAAGTTACCATTGTAAGGAACTGGTCTTTAGGACCTTCAACTTCGAGATATGTAATTTTGCCAGTTTTCATGTCGTAAACGCCAACCATAACCTCCTCGCTGTCCATTCCTGCCATGCAATACTTTTCAGGTTTCAACTTTGCAACGCGCTCGTTGACATCAACAATCGGATAATCGGAAACCTTGCTGTTGTCCTTACGATAAAATGCAAGATAGTTACCTTTGGGCGACCAGAATATTCCACCGTCAATGCCGAACTCATTGCGGTGAACGGTCTGTCCATATACAATATTGCTGTCCTTCTCGTCGCTAACCTTTATAACCTTGCTGCCCGACCTTATGAGAAGATTATTGTCAACCGTATATGCAATGCTTGAATTAGCAGCGCAATAGGTAGCATTCTCCACATCATCATCACACTTTGCTGCCGACTTTAAGGTTTTCTTCGCAACATCAAACACGCAAACAGTATTGCCCGCATGCACTTCAATCTCGTTCTTTGAAATCCACGAGTATTCGGGATAAGACCTTGACGGAGTAATGCCATTATTCTTAAGTTCAGAAACCAGCTCCTCCAACGTAAACAACGTAGTTGTCTTCTTCATGTCGAAGGCAAATTCCACAAGGTTGCGACCGTCCCACTTGGTACAAGTTTTTGTTTCGGGACGAATACTCAATCCGTAAATCATCTCGGGATAATATTCCCTCCATACGCCAATAACAGCATCATCAATTGTCAAAGATTTGGTCTGTGCGCCCAAATAAAAAGGCAGAAAACAAACCGCCAAAGAAATTACAAATACAATTTTTCTTACCATTTCCATTTATTTTTTAGTTACGCAAAAATAAACAATTTATACATAGTCATAGCACACCTATTAATATTTTAATGGAACAAAATATTACTCAAAACCAAGCCGCCACAGATATGAAGATATAAAATCCTTATTACCAACAACATAGAACCACAACAGACAAGACTGCAAAAAAAATCGCAAAAAATCTTATCAACATTTCATTGTTAATTAAAACAAAACGCTTATCTTTGCAGCGATTGTTTTTGAGTAAGAGTTTTGTGTATGGGTATTGCTTGATGCCCATATTTTTTTGGCGAAAAAGAAAATGAAAGAGATTCTGCACATATTGTTAACAATAGCACTTGCACTCATAGTGACATTCCACTCAAATGCACAAAACGACAACACCTCGCAAAGAATAAAACTACACAGCATCTCCATAATACCGCCAAAACATTTCGAATACGACAGTGTTACCGACAGGATTTTTCACCAAGGGACAATGACCACCATCCAAATACAGACAGTCTCAAACCGCAACTTCAAACGCATAACATCAGCAATCACAGACAAATACATGAAGTCTCAAGGACTTGAGCCGCTTGACAGGCAAGAAATTACAATGCAAGACGGAAACGAAGCAGTAATCTTCAGAAGCAGGTTCAAGTCGCATGATGCCAACGGCAAAGAACTATACTTCATACGACTAATGCTATTCACAGGAAAAGAAAGCACAATATGGACAACGGCAGATTTTCCAGAATGCATATCGAAGCAGATAGAAGAACCGATACTAAACAGCGTAAAGTCAATTAATAAAATCCAGTAACAGACATTTTTGTCTGCCTTGATTTACAAGTCAATAAGCAATCAACACTCAAACATTCTAAAAAAAATTAACATTTTTTTATTAAATGTTTGCCAGTAATGAAATAATCATTATATTTGCACCTATGAGTAAAACTCTAAATATTGAAGATTATGAGTAACGAGTTTAGTAAGAAGTTAATCGTAGTTGCACTTGCAATATTCTTGTGTAACAGTGCATTATTAGCGCAGCAACTGCCGTTGTTCAGCCAATATATGATGAACGATTTCTACATAAATCCAGCAGTTGCCGGCACAAAAGATTACGCTCCAATTGTTCTTGGCGTACACAAGCAATGGGTTGGTATGAAAGAAGCACCATCTACGCAAACCGTATCGGGACACACATCGTTGTACCATAAAACTATGGGACTTGGTGGTATCCTTTTCCACGACAAGTACGGACCATCTAGCGAAATTGGTATCAAGGCTATTTACTCCTACATTTTCAGGATAACAAGACACGACAACATATCGCTCGGTCTATCAGCCGAATGTTACCAGTACAAGCTTGACCAGCGTAACTTTGACCCGACATGGTACGACGACCCATCGTTGACTTACCTTATTGAAAAAACTATCATCCCAGACGCTACGTTTGGTGTTTATGCATACGGTAAACGCTACTATGCCAGCTTGACCGCAGCCAACCTCTTCCAATCGAAGATGAAAGTAAACCAGAACATTAAGGAAAACAAGATGGTAAGACACTACTTCCTTTTCGGTGGTTACCGCTTCGTATTCGAAAAGAACAAGAAAACTGACTTTGAACTTGAACCCTCAATCATGATAAAGACCACCGAATTGACCTTGCCGCAATTCGATATCAACCTCAAGTTCTTCATCAAGCAAGACTACTGGTTCGGAATTTCAGTTCGTCCTGGTGACTCGTTCATAGCCAACGTAGGTGTCAAATACAAACAATACTACTTTGGTTACGCATACGACGTAACATTCAGCGACTTGTCAAACTACACTTGGGGTTCACAGGAATTTATCTTCGGTGTTAACATCGGCGAAAATTCACGCAAGCACCGCAGCTTCTTCTAGGAAATCAATACCAACAGAATATAAAAGCACCCAATAGGTGCTTTTTTTATATCGAAGTAAACGAACGAAAACAGAATTATTAGTTTTGCTCCAAGCTATTGATTATATTCTGTATATAATCAAGAATTTCCTCCTGCCCCATCTTGCTAACTGCCGAACTTACAAGCATATCGGGAAGCGTTTCCCATGTCTGCAAAAGATGGTTCTTGTAGGCATCAACCTTAGATGCCAATACATTAGGTCCTATCTTGTCCGCCTTAGTGAATATTATGGTAAAAGGAACCCGACTTGCACCAAGCCAATTTATAAACTCAACATCAATAGCCTGCGGCTCAAGACGACAATCAACAAGCACAAAAAGATTTACAAGGTTCTGACGGTTAAGGATATAACCTTCAATCATACGACGAAAAACCGCACGCTGCGACTTCGAAACCTTAGCATAACCATATCCGGGCAAATCAACAAGATACCAAGAATTGTTTATCACAAAATGATTGATTTTCTGAGTCTTGCCTGGACTTGCCGAGGTCTTTGCCAACTTGGAATTGGAAGTCAACATGTTTATCAGCGAAGACTTTCCCACATTTGAACGTCCAATAAAAGCAAATTCAGGCTTATCGGGCTGAGGACACCTGCGATAATCATCGTTAGACATCAAATATTCGGCTGTTTTTATCTGCATCTAATTAAAATTTTATAAGTTTCTCAACATCAGAGAACAATTGTTCGCCAGTTATCGGCTTTGAAACAATATTCATATTCTTGTCAACAATAAACATTGACGGCGTAGCATACACGGCATAGTCGCTAACTATCTTACCTTCCCAGCCGAGCAAATCCGAAGCCACCCTAAACGATATTGAATTGTCCTTTACATATTTACGTATATCATCCTCACTCTCGTCAATACTGATGGCAATAATGTCAATTTTTGCCCGCTTGAATAAGGACAAGGCTTCATTTATACGCGGAATTTCGACCTGGCAGTTTTCGCACCACGTTGCCCAAAATATTACCAGCGTATAGTCAGACTTCATTTTCGACAAAGCAACATCTTCGCCTTCAATTGTTTCAATCTCAAAGTCAGGCGCTTTTGCACCTATTCTCAAATCGGTATAGCTTTTTACCCTTGTACGCAAATTGCCGTCAGACGAACAAGAATTGCCATACTCCACACTCAAGTCGTACAAATCATCATACCTGCCCATTGTCTCAAAACCCGTAAGCACATAATCAAACATCTTCGAGAAAATCTCTTGATTTCCCTGCTTCAGATAATCCAATATCTCGCGCACAGCATTGGTATATTCCGAAGGCTCATATTTTTTCAGATAGCTTACTATAAAATGATGATATGCATTGCTATTCAAGAGTTCAAGGTCATTCATAGGAAAATTCCGGCTCAAAAATGACATCTTTTTGTCAGCAGATTCCGAAATTTTAAGGTTTACCGGCCTGAAATACGACAGATAACGGCTTGCAAACGTTCCATTTTTCAACTTTATGGCCTTGTCAAGACAGGTGCTCAAAAAAGCTGTTTCCTTGTTCAGCTCCTTCTCGGCAGACGACAAGAATTCGCCCTGCGGATAAATCTTTACAAGTTCACGCAAAATACCAATCTTGTATTCCGCCAGTTCCGATTGCGCCACATAAGCATAAAGCTGCTGGTTTTCTGCCGATTCCAACACCTTCATCGACGATTTCATATTTCTGACATTAGTTTCAATCCTAATGTTTTCGCCGCTATATATAATATCGAAATAATCTTTGCTGTCGGCATGAATACGATACAAGCCTACCTGCTGACTTGTAAAATTGAATGCAAATTCACCATTGGCATCAGTTGTTATTGTTTCAACAACCTTGCTGTCGTCTCCAAACTGCTCGCAAATATACAGTCTGCCGAATGCATAACCATTTATTTTACCGCTGAAAACACATTGGGCAGAAAGGCTCAGCGTTGTGCAACAGATAACCAGAACAACAAAAAAATTTCTCATTGGCATAAAGCAAAAAAAGAGACTGTATCTTCATACAGCCCCTTAATAATCAATAATATTAACTATTTAGCACAAGTTTCACAATATACTTTCTTAGCCTTTGTATTGACAAAAGTTTGTGTTGAAAGCTTGTCTGACTTGAACAAGTCGCAGAGGTATTTTGGATCCATCTGTTTCAAACGTTCAAGCGCCTTTACAAAATTGTTTGAATGAACCTTGTATTCAACCTTTGAGCAAACTGTTACGTATGTGCTGATGTAAACCAATGGAACTCTTTCGTCCTCAATCCACGGCTCAAGCAGATGAATTGCATATTCGTAGTCGGAATGATTGATGAAAATGCTTGCAAATTTCAACGAATTTTCCCAGTTGAGTTTATCGAACTTGATGATTTCCTTCATCTTTTCAAGGCACTTGATAACAGTAGGATGGTCGTAGCCGCAAGAATCCTTATAAATGTCCATTACCTGATATTGCAATTCGATGTTAAGCATATCAACAACATCCATATTAATTGGAGTATTGTAAAGCTTGTCGATTCTTGCCTGCAACTTGTCAACGTATGATTCGTTGGTGAGGTCGTTTACAACAACTTCGCAAAGAACATCATTGTAATCAACGTATGCATTTGCAAGATCCAGTCTGTTGAGTTCGTCAACACGGTCGCGATAGTCCTCGTCGAGAGGATCACTATAGATAAACTGGGTTAACCATACCTTATTCATATTAAGGCCTACATAGTCGGCGCCTTCCGGAATATTCATATCGGCAACTGCCTGATCGTCGTATCTGCCAGCAACAACTTGCTTCAAGATATATTTCTGTATCGAAAGGGCAAGATCCAACTGCTTAGCTTCTACAGCCTTGTTGAACTGCTTCAAGACATATTTCTGTTCCTTCTTAGCATCGCGCAAATCGTAGGTTACATCAATTGTAATGTCGGCGTAACGTGTCTGCTTGAGGTAAGGTTCAAGTTTCTTCTGGTTTGAATTTACATAACTTATTGCCGAATTCATATCCATATTGCAAAGCTTATCAAACGAAGTACCTCTTACGGCATCCTGCAAATCCTTTAGGTTTTCGGCAGTTACGATTGAATCTACAATGCTGGCATTCTGGTTCTTCTCAAGAGCAGAAACAATGCTCTGTGCACGTTTCTTCTGCAACTGCTTGTTGGTTTCCCTTGAACCTTCGAGCGACGAATATGCACGGATGAAAATCTTGTCGATGAAGAAGTCTGGTTCGTTGAGAGTTGCTATCACATCCTTCATTTCTTCGGGCTTGTAGTCCGACTTGCCCTGCTCAAACATAATCTTGAATGTAAGTCTCTCCTTGGTTGCCTTCGGCGAATATTCCTTCATGCCGCTTGCAAGTATGGTATCGGGCAACAAACCAATCTTTGGAACAAAATCGTAAATCTTATTGTCAACGTATGAGCGAGGAATATTTGCACATACCGACTTTTCCTTGATAACCATAAGGTTCATCTCGACATCAGCAGGATTGAGTGCTGTTGGGAAAAGCCCGAGTACAACTTCCAACTTCGTAACCTTGTTCTTACGACCTTCGCCTGGTGCTATATTATTCTTGTACAACTTCTTAGACCAAACTCTCTTAGTCATATAGCCAATGTTGTTGCGCGAATAATCAGCAATATTTTCATTTCCGCAAGCAAACTGCTCTGGTTGAACAATATCAACAGCCAAGGCATCCTTAGAGCCTTTCATAAAGCGTTTAAACTTTTTAAGGTCATTGTACTTGAATACGATTTCACCATTGTCGTTTACCGAAAGTCCTGATTGCAAATCTCTCACATTAGGCATTTTGCGAGAAACTTTCTTACAAACTTTCTCATCGTATGGCTTCAGTCCGTATTTCTTTGTAGTTACCGGCACTGTCAACGAAGCAGCATCAGAGCTTCTGCCGTCAACACGGATAGGAGTTATAGATGCATAGTTACCAACGAACATCGCAACAAACACCTTCTTCTCATCGATTTTAGCACCTACGCCTGCAAAGAAATATTTCTGACCTGCCAGTATCTTCTGCGGCTTACCTGCACCCCAACGCGATACAAGCTGCGAAGCAACCTCATCATAGGTCAAGAACTCATTCGATACCTTTATCGTTATCTTTCCTGCAACTTCGGCACCAACGCCAGTTCCGCCTGCATCAACAAGATAGCTCTTGAAATCATCGGTCTTCGTGTCCTGCTTGGCAACCATATACTCGGCATGCGCCTTTGCCGGCGAAACAAAGAACTCGTTCTGCTCAAAACCTTCTAGTCCAAGAGAGTCCAAATACATGTTAACCCTGTTAATCAGGACTTTCTCAAACAATTTTTCCTTAAAATTCGACGGATTAATCTTGTCGGTGCTATAAACACCATCCTCCATAAAAGTTTCTTGCGAAAAAGCACTGTTGCTCAACAAGATAAGCAACATCATGGAAGATAACAGAATAAAAAGTTTTCTCATTTGGAATATATTTTATCAGTTAATATTATTTTTGCCGAAAATACAATATTCCAACGAGACACAGCAAAAAACTTTAACAGTCTTTTAAACAATTTTCCACAATGGACGAAATTAGGATTGACAAATATCTTTGGACTGTAAGAATTTATAAAACAAGGAGTTTAGCCACCGACGAATGCAAGAAGGGGCGCGTACTTATTAACAATTGCGAGGTTAAGCCATCACGCATTGTCAAGATAAACGAACGCATTGACGTTAAATTTCCGCCAATAGTCCGAAGTTTTATCGTAACAGGAATTTCACAAAACAGAGTATCGGCAGCAGTGGCAAAAACCTTGGTCGAGGAAATTACTCCGCAGTCGGAATTCGACCGCCTGAAAATGCTTAACAACACATTTGAAAAGAGAGATGCCGGTGCAGGACGCCCAACAAAAAAAGAACGCAGACAAATTGAAAAATTCAGGGAACTATGATAATCGCAGAATTAAAAAAGAAAGAAAATATAGTTGAATACATATTGTATATCAGACAGTTGCTTGACATCATGCGAGCCAACAACATGGACATTTCCAAAATTGACGAACTGCTTGTCTCCAAATTCGAGGTCAGCGAAAAGGAAAAGCTGAAAATCCACAACTGGTACCTCAGTCTTATAGAAAAGATGAAGGCTGAAAAAATTGAACATGGCGGCGACCTCAAGGAAATCAAGGACTTGATAGCCATTCTGAACAAGATTCACCTAACGCTTCTTGACGACAACAAAGAGTATCGCCACCACGAACTTTACAACTGGGCAAAACCTAACATTGCAGAATACAAGAAACTGTCAAAAAGCAACTCCGACAATGAAATTGAAATCTGCATAGACGCCATGCATGCCCTGCTCCTATTAAAACTCCAACACAAAAGCATCTCGGAGGAAACGGCACAAGCCATGCAGACCTTCGGAGCATTGCTCGCAAACCTTGCAGACGTTTACAAGAAATTGACAATGAATAATTGATAATTATCAATTGTTAATTGCCAATTTCATAATGTTTTCCACATGGTGCGTATGCGGGAACATATCCACAGGTTGTATCGCTGTAACCCTGTACATATCGGATAGCAATGCTATGTCGCGCGCCTGAGTGGCTGGATTGCAGCTTACATAAACTATCTTGCTCGGAGCAACCTTCTTTATCACATTAATCACATTTTCGTGAACACCTGCCCGCGGTGGGTCAAGAATAACAGTATCGGGACGACCATTCTCGGCAATAAACTGTTCAGTAAGCACGTCCTTCATGTCGCCTACGAAGAACGATGTATTGGTTATGCCATTGGTCTCCGAATTTATTCGCGCATCGGCAATTGCTTCGGGAACCGACTCTATTCCAACAACTTTCTTGCAGTGCCTTGCAACAAAATTTGCAATCGTGCCTGTCCCCGTATATAGGTCATATACAATTTCATCACTGCCTACTTCGGCATATTCCACGGCCTTGCGGTAAAGTTTCAATGTCTGCTCGGTATTGGTCTGGAAAAACGACTTTGCATTTATCTTGAACTTCAGTCCGTCAAGCTCCTCGTAGATAAAGTCGCGGCCTTTCCAGCATACAACGTCCAAGTCGTATATTGTATCGTTAAATTTCTCGTTTACAACATATTGCAGCGATGTCAAATTAGGAAACTTTTCTTCAATGTGCTTCATCAACGGTTCTATCAGCGACTTGTCGTCCTTTGCAAACACAACCACCGCCATAGTTTCCCCTACCGTCGAAGTCCTGACCATCAAGTTTCTCATCATGCCTTCGTGCGAACGGCAGTTGTAATAATTGTAGCCATCGCGACGAGTAAAATCTCGCAGCTCGTTCCTTATTTCGTTTGACGGTTCGCGCTGAAGCCAGCACTTGTCAATGTCGATAACCCTGTCGAACATACCTTGAACATGGAATCCAAGCCCTTCAGCATCACGGCTTTCCTTATCAATTTCAGCATCCGAAGAATCAAACCAGCGCCGGTCGCAGAAAGTATATTCCAATTTATTGCGATAATGGATTATGTTGTCTGCTCCCAATATATCATTAATAGGTACGCCGCTGACTTTGCCTATGCGGGAAATCTGGTCGCTCACCTGTTTCTGCTTGTAGTAAAGCTGCTTATCGTATGGAAGCATCTGCCACTTGCAGCCGCCACACTTTCCAAAATAGCGGCAAAAAGGCTCTACCCTGTCGGGCGAGGGCTCGACAATCTCCAAAAGTTTTGACTCCGAATAGTTCTTGCGCTTACGCGTAAGCATCACATTCACAACATCGCCGGGGATAACTCCAGCAACAAAGATTACAAAATTCTCGTGACGGGCAACAGCCACGCCTTCAGCTGCAATATCAGTTATAAGCAGGTTTTCTACTATCTGCGTTTTCTTCTTCGACACCTTATTAACAATTAGCCAATTTTTGAAATTGTCTGGAGCGACTTCATATTAAGCACCTTTATCGACCTGCCATCAAGTTCAATTACGCCCTCCTCGGCAAAAGTTGAAAGCGTCCTGATGGCATTGCTGGTTGTCATATTGCAGAGGCTGGCGATGTTGTCGCGCGAAAACTGCGCATTTAAGGTAACACCATCCTCATCGAAACCGTATGTATCAATAAGATATATCAGGGCTTCGGCCAACCTGCCGCGAACATGCTTTTGCGTAAGGTTAACAGTGCGGTCGTTTGAAACACCCAGTTCGGTAGCCAACGATTTAAGTATAGCAAAAGTCAGGTTCGGATCATTCTTCATCACATAGAACAAAGCCGACTTCTCAATCGTACAGGCGACCGACTCCTCCAACGCCACCGCCGAAGCATGATAGTTCTCGCCGGCAAACAAAGCCCTGTATCCAATAAAACCACAGGGACGCGACAACCGTACAATCTGCTCGCGACGACCATAGCCCTCCTTGAAAATCTTGACCTTGCCATCAGAAAGGCTTATAAGACCACACGGCTTGGTATTTTCAAGAAAAACCATCTCGCCCTTCTTATACGACTTGCAAGAAGTGTGTTCACTCAAAAAATCCTTCGCTTCCTTCGATATGCAATTGAAAATCGACTCGGGCGAATAAAACAATTTTTCCTTAGCAATCTTCTCTAAATCCATACCTATAATTTTTTTCGCAAAGATACAATATTATTTACGATTGACGATTTACGATTTTAGATTGTCATACGCAACGAAAATGTTGTCATTGTTGTCCCTGTTGTCTTCCATACAAGACACTGTAAAGCCGCAAAATTTTGCGGTTCAACAAGTAAAGACAAAAGACAACATAAACAACTTGGGACAACTTTAAATTTCGTGAAAACGATAGAGATGTTGCCCGCAACATCTCTACAATAACATCCAACCCGTATTCGCAACAATAATGTTGTCTT
>JAGCNN010000276.1 GCA_017645925.1 Bacteroidales bacterium | reverse complement strand
CAAATGCTTGAGCAATCCGGCGTGGATGGTAAAGTAGTCAACGCCCTGCTCGCACTGCTCAATAAGGGTGTCGCGGTACATTTCCCAAGTGAGCTCATAGGCCTTGCCGTTTACCTTTTCAAGTGCTTGATACATAGGTACAGTACCCATTGGCACCGGACAGTTGCGGATTATCCATTCGCGTGTCTGGTGGATGTGCTTGCCAGTTGACAAGTCCATCAAGGTATCGCCACCGAGACGAGCACTGTAAACGCTCTTTTCAACTTCCTCCTCAATCGACGAACCGAGAGCCGAATTGCCGATGTTGGTGTTAATCTTCACGAAGAACTTACTTCCGATAATCATCGGTTCTGCCTCGGGATGGTTTGGATTTGAAGGAATTACTGCCCTACCAGCTGCAACCTCATCGCGAACAAATTCGGGGGTAATGTAGCTGTCCTTGCTATCCTTGCCAAGGTTTTCCCTTATGGCAATGTATTCCATTTCGGGGGTTACGATTCCCTGACGAGCCAGTGCCATCTGTGTGAAAGCCTTGCCTTTCTTTGCCTTCTTGGGCAGATAGGTAATCGGGAAGGCGATTTTCTTGAGTTCGTCGTCGGCAAGCTGAGCGTTGGTGTAACGCGAAGTGAAAGCCTCGAGCTGCTCGAAATTGTCGTCATCCTTGTGCCAAGCCTCGCGAAGACGCGGAATACCTTTACGTACATCGTGCTTGTAGTCGGGGTCGGTAAATACACCGCCTGTGTCGTACAAGTTTATGCTTCCGTTGGGGATTCTCTCGCCCTCAACCACCGTGTCGGTCAGAAGCACCTGTTTCATTCCCACTTCCACGGGAAATCTTTTTCCCTTGACATATATTTTCTTTACTCTGTCGTCGCTATAACAATTTTCTTGTGTCATATAGTTAAGTTTTTTTAGTTTCTAGTTTAAAAATGTTTCTAAGTTTCTAGGTTTCTAATAGTTTCTAAGTTTCTGGTTGAGACGCAAAATTTTGCGTCTTTACATTATTCCTGCTGGCTGAACGTAGTCGAAGCCAGAGAAGATTTACAATTATCAATTATACATTGCTAATTGCAAATCAAATCGTTCAGAGTGTGAAAAAGAGAGAATTTTGAATCCCGAATCTGCATTACCAGACTGGTCAACGGGTTTAATCTCAGCCTACTTTTTTCAGCACCCCTATTTCTTGCCCGACAAACTTGTCAAGGCGTTGCAAAGGTAATAATAATTTTGATTTCAAAGTTTCAAAAAATACGGATAAAAATAGAAAGATAAGCCTGTGGTAGTTCCCTTTTTGTATGGCTGATTTATTTCATCCTTCTCTTCATATCGTATTCATCCTCTTCCAGATACGGATTCTTTACCGTAAATCTGATTGTGTCGGTAACTTCGCTGGCAGTACCAAGTATTCCAAGTCCGTTCTTCACATTGGTTTTCACAAGTGTCGGCTCGGCAAATGGATTGCCATCGTTTTCAATGTATAAATCGTAGGATTTCTGGTACTGGTAGTAGTCCTTGTTTACCGACTTAACATGAACAACAAGCATGTACTCGTATTCGCGGTAGAAAGGCAGGTCTTCTATTTCAGGGTCTTCTGTTATGTTTTCGTCTTCATCCTCATTATCATTGTAATATTCTATTTCGTAGAAAACCCCATATATATCCCTGTAGTCCTGTGCCGAGAACTTCATGGTATAGTTTCCGCTGCTGATTATTTCGTCAGACAAGTAGAGCAATGTGTTATTGGAACTTGTGCTTACATACATATCATTGCATTCAAGGTTAAGCCGATATGTGCTGTCCAACATTTCGTATGAATAATAGTTATCTCTAAAATATTCCACCAACTCATCAGGAAGTATAGCGGAAACGTTTATCATATAATAGTTCTCCTCGTTGGGATTATCGTTGAAGTTAAGGTTGATGTCAAAGTTTGCGCCGTAGTAATACACGTCTTGGTCGCTTTCGTACTTGTTCTTTCCGCTAAGGCTGTTTATTGTCGTGGGTTCGCCCATTTTTACTTCGGCCTCTATTGTTTCGAACTTGTCCTTCGAGACTTGGAACTTGTATGTATGTCCAGCCTTAGGAATGTATGCGGCATGGTAGTTGCCTTCGCCGTCTGAAACTGGCACCACCTGAAGCGGGTTGCCATCCTCAAATATTATAACGTCGGCATCGGGAATCATCACGATTTCCTTTGAATCAAGAATATGCATGCTTCGGCTTACTGTGAAGTCAATTTCGCTTGTGCTGGAAAGTACGCAGTTGAGAACCAATTTTGGCTGCTTGTACTCAAATGGGAAGTCAAGCGTCTTTTCGCAGGCTGTAAGTACGATTGCGGATGCTATTATTATGTATATCAACTTTTTCATATCGGTCATGTTTTAGAATGTTTGTGAGAATTTTATTGAAGGCATAATCGGGAATAGGCTTATCTGTTTCAGACAGCGGTTGCCATGGTTGTCGGTACCAAAATAGAGGTAGAACGGATTCTGGCGGCTGTATGCATTGTAAACGCCAAGGCTCCAGATTCTTTCGCCCAACTTGTTTTGTTTCTTGAAGTTAAAGTTGAAATCCAAGCGGTGGTATGCTGGTGCCCTGAACGAATTTCGTCCGCCGTATTCGCCAATCGCCACACCATTTAATCCATAGTAGCGACCGTAGGCAAGTGTTACGGCGTTGCCTGTGCCGAATACCCAAGTCATACCAAAATCAAACTTGTCGCTCTTCTTGTAAATCAACGCAATGGCTATGTCGTGACGGCGGTCGTACTTGTACGGGAACTTTTCTCCAAAGTTGAGGTTGTCGAATTTGCGCCATGCCCACGACAGCGTGTAACCTATCCAACCTGTGATGTTGCCAGTGTTCTTGCGAACAAGGAATTCGGCACCATACGACCATCCGCGTCCCATCTCAATCTTCGATTCCCAGTCGTCGGTCATGTTTAGGAAACTAGCGCCTTCCTTGTATTCAATAAGACCTTTCATGTCCTTGAAGAATCCTTCTATGCTAAAGTCCCACTTGTTTTTGAGGTTGTAGGCAAAACCGAGTGCAACCTGTTGGCTATGCTGCGGTGTTATGGTGTCGGTGGCAGGAAGCCAGAGGTCGGTTGGCAAGCCTATGGTGCTGTTAGTGAGCAGGTGAATATATTGCGTCATTCTTGTGTAGGCTGCTTTCATCGAAAGGTTTTCGGTAAAGAGGAATCGTGCCGAAACTCGTGGCTCAGCCGACTGGTAGTAATGCTTTTTTACAATGAAGCCCGAATAGTTTATACCCACATCAGCTTTCAATCTTCCTGTTATGGTTATGTTGTCGGAAGCATATACATTTATTTCGGTGCCGTAAATTTCGCGCGCCCCCATCTTCGTTTCAAATCCAGTTGTATCTATTGTTTGTTTCAAAACCGACACTCCGGGTTTAAATACATGGTAGGTGGTTGATGCTCCGAGTTTTAGTTCATGTTTAGATGCGGGGTAGTAGTTGAGGTCTATCTTTGCACCGTAGTCGTTGATACCCGAGAAGTAGTCAAACGAATATTTTTCTATCGACTCCTTGTTCGCAAGGTTGTCGTATTCCATGTAGGTGTCGAACTTGTAGTTTGAGTATATGAGCGTTACATTAGAAAATAACTTCTGGTCGAATACGTGGTTCCATCGCATTGAAGTGGTGATGTTGCCCCAGTACAAGCCCATGTCCGACTTGTCGTTGTAGAGTGTGTCGTAGTAGAAATATTCCTCTTCGTTCTTAATGTATGCTTTGTCGCGACCGAAGTAGCCACTCAAGAAAAGCCTATCCTTGTCGCTGAACTTGTGGTTGAGTTTCAGGTTGGCATCGTAGAAGTAATATCCAGCCTTCAGTTTTTCGCCACCGCCATTGTACTTGTTAATCAAAGCAATAACAGGTGCTGCAAGTACATCTATATAGGTACGCCTTGCACTGAAAATGAAAGATGTGTGGTCTTTCCATATAGGACCTTCGACCATAACCTTTGCAGCAATTGTGCCTACCGAAAATTCACCGCCGTACTTCTTGTCGTTTCCTTCCTTCAGCCTAATGTCAATTACCGACGAAAGTCTTCCACTGTATTGCGCTGGGAATCCGCCTTTTATAAGGTTGATGCTTGAGATTGCGTCTGGATTGAACACCGAGAAGAATCCGAAAAGGTGGTTGGCGTTGTAAACTGGCACACCATCAAGCAGAATCAGGTTTTGGTCGGGACCGCCACCGCGCACATAAATGCCGCTAGTACCTTCATTGCCCGACTGTACGCCTGGCATCAACTGCAATGTTTTCATAACATCAGCCTCGCCCATGAACACAGGCAATGTTTTCAGTTGTTCCACAGGCAGACGCACAATGCTCATCTGCACGTCCTTCACCATCTGGTCAGACTTGCTTTCGGTGATGACTACCTCGCTGAGCATATTGGAGGAGTTGAGCTTGATGTTCAGGCGAATGTCCTGATTAATATAGAAATTGTGGCTATATGCGCCATAACCTATGTACGACACCACAAGGCTTACACTGTCCTGCGGAAGTGTCAAACTGAAAAATCCGTATTCGTTGGTTGCAACGCCCAAATGCGAGCGAGTGTCATACACATTTGCGCCAAAAAGTTTCTCTCCGCTTGCCGAATCCTGCACATATCCGCTTATGGTAAACTTCTGTCCAAAAAGGAATGCGGAAGGTAACATCAATATTATCAGTAATATACACTTTATTCTGTCCATAAAGTTTTTTTTGCAAAAATATGATTAAATACGATTGCAAAAACGATTATGCAAACAAATTATTGCTTACTTTTGTGCCTGACATTGAAATATATACTTAGGAACAAATTGTAAAGACGCAAAATTTTGCGTCTCAACAAT
>JAGCNN010000275.1 GCA_017645925.1 Bacteroidales bacterium | reverse complement strand
TATGATTGTTATGGCTACCGAAAGCAAATCGGCTATAGGGAATGCGTACCAGATGGCATCATCGCCCCAAAACGAGCTACAGTAGCGTGGCAATAGTATAACTAAAGGTATAAGGAAAATCATTTGTCGCGCAATGGACAGAAAAAATGCAGGTTTGGCTTTTCCCAGCGCCTGAAACAATCCTGAACCTATTACCTGACAACCCACTACGGGAATGGCAAGCACAAAAATCCTAAGTCCTCGTGCTCCTATTTCAACCAGTTCGTTGTCGTCGGTGAACATGGCCAGCAGAGGGTGGGGGAATAGTTCAAATAATAGGAATGCGAAAACACAGATTGCAGTCGAAAATATAATACCCATTTTCAGCGAACCAATAACTCGTTCGTATTTTTGCGCACCGTAGTTATATCCCGCAATTGGCATAAAGCCTTGATTTACACCGAAAATCGGCATAAATACGAACATTGTCAGCCGGTTTATAATTCCGTATGCTGCAATCGACAGCGAGCCTCCGACAAAAAGCAGAACATTGTTCACCACAATGGATGTTGACGAATGTGCAAGCTGTCTTCCGAATGATGCAGAACCGAGAGCAAGCGTTTCGCCGACAACCTTTCCTTCTGGCAATTTGAAACATTCGCGGTACGACAGTGAAAGAACCCTCTTTTTGCTTCGGCGGAAATACCACAAGCCAAGCACGGCGCTCACAATCTGCGAAATGGACGTTGCAATGGCCGCACCTTTTACGCCCCAGCCAAATATAAATATGAATATCGGGTCAAGTACAAGGTTGATGACAGCAGTTAAAATTTGGCACCACATTGCAAACTTGGTATTGCCTTCTGCACGAATTACATTGATGAAAACAAAGAAAATGTTCATCGCAAAACTTCCTGGCAGACACCAAGTTGCGTATTCCATCGAATAGGGCAATATGGAATCGTCGGCACCGAAAAGCACTAACAGTTCGGGTAGGAATGCGACAACCAATGCAAAAAGCAACACGTTGAGGCACAATATCATAAAGACGAGATTATGAAGCACCTTTTCTGCAAATTCACGATTCCTTGCACCGAGTGCCCGCGAAATCATAGATGCACCGCCAAGTCCTACCGCCTGACCGAAAGTGTTGTTGATGACAAGCATAAGCGGCAATGTAACCGACAAGCCGGCAATTGCGCCAACACCGACCGCCTGTCCAACAAAAATTGTATCAGCAACATTATATATGGTAATGGCTAACATCCCCAGCACCGAGGGTAGCGACAGCCGCATAAGCAGTGTGCTTATACGTTCAACTCCTAATCGTTCTGCATTATCCATACAAGATGCAAAATTACACTTTTTTATCACACACTACACACTTTGTGTAGGATTACTGCCTTGTAGTATGGGTATATGTGTGATATTCAGAATGTTGGCTGATGCGTAGCTTTTGGTCTGGCGATAAACGAAATTGCCGTTTCCCTAAGCTTTTCTCTGGTGTTCCTTGCGTAGCAAATCGTTGAGTTCCTTTACCGGATTGAATGTTATCAGTGGCACTTCAACGAATATTGTAAGCCAGTCGGCCATTGAGCCGTTCCACAGTCCCGGATGTTCCAAAACCTTGATTGGTTTGCCGTTGTAGGTCTTTTCAGAAACAAAGCAAGTGGATGGATCGACAAACTTGTTAAGGTCGAACTTGCAGCCGTTCACATCCTTTGTGTAGCATACCAAATCAACAGGATTGAAATGCGTTGAGCCGTTGAAATGTTGCTTCTGTACCTCATCGGCAAGGTTTATCTGAGCCTTTTCAACTATCTGCAACGACACTTTTCCGTCTTTTCTTACCAAGAACGGACCGCCGCCGGGTTCTCCCGTGTTCTTCACCATGCCGCAAACCCTTATTGGTCGGTTCATGAAATTTACCAAGGTGTCGCAAAGGGAATGGTTGCGCTCAAAGCTTGTGCAGAAAGTCTTTTCGAGGCTGGCGGCTATGCGGTTGCAATTTTCCTCCGACTTGTCATTTTCAAGGCTTTGCATGTACGACTTTATATTTTCAACCACTTCGATAAGCACACCGCCGAGCAACTTCTTGTAAGGAAGCGTTTCGGGCATATAGTCCTGATGTACAATATTGTCAATGTTCTTAATAAAAATAATGTCGGCGTCAATTGCATTCAGGTTCTGAAGCAGCGAGCCATGTCCGCCCGGACGGGTAAACAATTCACCATCAGCGGTTTTTACAAGCGTTCCGTCGTTGTATATGGCAACCGTGTTTGTTGATTTTTCCTGAAATGAAAATTTTACATCAACATTCAATTTGTTCTTCTGCATTATCTTGTCAAGCAACGACTTGAACATTTCATAATGTTCCTCCGAAACCGTAAACTCAAGTTTTGCAGGAGCATCGGAATTATTCAGGGCAACAGCCTCAAAAATCTGTTCTTCGAAAGCTGTGCGCGAAAAACCGTCGTAGCAGTGAAACTCCACAAGTCCCTTTGGCAAACCAGCATAATTCAATGGTTCGTGCAAGATTTTGTCCGAAACTTCCTCCAAGTTTTCCACATCGCTGATGCTGTCCTTCAAAGTGCCCCAGAATGCAAATTTCGGCAGCGAATCTATAGTTGTCCGTACAGAATAATCGCCGCCATCGTGCAAATTTTTCAGGTTGGGCTCGTTGTTGAACGCTATAAGCCGCTTGAACATACGCGTTGCCGCACCCGATGCTGGCACAAATTTCTCAAGCACATAATTCTTGCTTTTTTCATCGTACAAGTCGATGTAATGCTGCTGGTTTTCAACTATTGTTATTCCGTTGTCGGGAGTTGCAGGAGCTGCAATGTCCACAAAATTACCCTCACTTTCAAGAAGAGCTTTCTGACGCTTTATTTCGCTTTCGCTTAACATGATTTTACTTTTTTTCTGAACAGCGCGAAGTTACACATTTTTATTAGATGATTGAACATAATTTTACACTATGACAATTTCCTTAAAAAAACTTATTTTTGCAAAAAAATTCATGGCAAGAATTCTTAACATAGAAACATCCACGGGCTACTGCTCGGTATCTATAGGAAACAACGGCAAATGCGAGCACCTAAGAGTGTCCGTACCAGACGATTCGCGGAAGTCATCGCACTCGGAACTGCTGGCCGTATTTGCAAAAGAAGTAATTGACGAGGCAAACATAAAGGCATCCGACCTAGATGCTGTATGCATAAGCGGAGGTCCCGGCTCATATACTGGACTGCGAATAGGCACAAGCACTTGCAAGGGAATATGCTTCGGAGGCAATATCCCTCTTATTTCGGTAAATACTCTGTTGGTTATAGCTGCAATGGCAAAGGCGAAATACAACGGACAATACGATATGATTGTGCCTATGATTGACGCACGAAGGATGGAAGTTTACACAACTTTGGTTGATTCCAACCTGAAGATGCTTGCAGATGTTGAAGCCAAAATAATTGACAGCCAATCGTTTGCCGAATACGCAGACAAAAAGTTGCTATTCTGTGGCAATGGAGCTCCAAAATGCAAGGAAGTACTTGAAAATCAAAATTTTATTTTCCTTGACGACATATATCCGTCTGCTGAATTCATGGTTGAACTTTCGGAAGATGCATTCAGGAACGGGAAATTCGAGAATCTAGCCTACTACGAGCCGTTCTACTTGAAAGAATTCATTGCAACAACATCAAAGAAATCATTGTTCTGACAAAAAACACCCGAAAATGCCATACAGAGCGAAAAAAAACTACAAAAGAACTGAGAAGCCAAAGGTTTCAAACCTTGAAGTAACCGAACCAGACGAACTCATCGGCTTCCTGATGAAAAAATTCCCTGAACGCAGCCACAACAAGGTAAAATCGTGGCTTCGCAACAAAACCGTAGAACTCAATGGTGCTGTCGTAACGCTTTATAATCAGAAGCTTATACCTGGAGATAAAATTTCGATACACTGGAAGCGAATTGCATCGGGACGCGACCTAAAAGGCATAACAATAGTTTACGAGGATAGTGATATTATTGTCATCAACAAGCCTACGGGAATGCTTTCGGTGGCTACCGCCAAAAGCAACGAAACCGCCTACAGCATACTTAGCCAGCATATCAAGGCACAAGACCTGCACAACCGAATTTTTATAGTTCACCGCCTCGACCGCGAAACGTCGGGACTTATGATGTTTGCAAAGAGCGAAGAAATACAGGCACTGCTTCAGGAAGATTGGAAAACGAACATTTACGACCGCCGATACATTGCCGTTACATCTGGCGACGAGCCTATAGGCGAAGGAACTTACGAATCGTACCTCGCACAAAACAAGGCTTACTTCGTGTACTCAACAAAAGACCGCGAAAAAGGACAGATTGCCGTTACTCATTACAAGACTCTGAAAACCAAAGGCAGATACTCGATGATTGAAGTCAACCTTGAGACTGGCAGGAAAAACCAGATTCGCGTACATTTGAGCGACCTCGGACAGCCCATAGTTGGCGATAAGAAATACGGTTCGCGCGAAAACCTCTTCAATCGCATTGGACTGCATGCTTGGATTCTCGGGTTCACACATCCGCGCACAAAGGAAAAAATGCACTTCGAGAGCAATATTCCCAACGAGTTCCTAAAAGTGTTTGAATAAATTATGCTTCACATAAAATAACGAATTGACATGTCCAGCAAGAATAAACTTTTCAAATTTGCACAGAACGAAACATTTCCGCATCTGTTCCAACCCAAGCTAATGTATGGTTCCGACAATGATTTTGAACTTAAAGGGCGCTGGAAATCTGACTTTTTCCACAACGACAATCCCATAACCGTTGAACTTGGTTGCGGTAAAGGCGAATACTCGGTTGCTATGGCCGAAGAAATACCTTCGGGAAATTTCATCGGTGTTGACATAAAAGGAGCAAGAATGTGGCGTGGCGCTTCCGATTCTCTCGAAAAAGGAATGAAAAACATTGCTTTCCTGCGTACACGTGTGGAATTTACTCCAAAATGCTTTGCTGCAGATGAAGTTTCGGAAATCTGGATAACTTTTCCCGATCCGCACCTCGGAGCCGAAAGCAAACACAAGAAAAGACTTACATCGTCACGATTCCTCACATACTACCAGAACTTCTTGGTTGACAACGGCATAGTAAACCTGAAAACCGACGACGGCACATTGTACGAATACACAAAAGCTGTAATTGCCCACAACAAACTTCCTCTGCTTGCCGACACCAACAATCTGTACGAATCGGACATGTACAAGGGATTCCTTACACTAAAGACTCACTACGAAAAAATGTGGAACAAGGAAAACAGAGTAATAAAGTACCTAAGATTCCGACTGCCCAAAGGCATTGCATTGGAAGAGCCTATTTTATAAAAATTTTGTCAAATAAAAATTGTGGCAGTATCTGTAATTATAACATTATCAAGTGTTTGCGTTAATATAAATATGGGGGGAGTCATTCCGAAAACCAGATTGAACCTGCGATACGGAACGAGGAGCAGTGTGAAATCGGTTGTCCGGAACGTTGCTTGCAACCTCACGAAGTAATCTGTTCTCTAATAATACGTTAATAGATTCCGTACAAACAGGCTCACACGACACGTTCCTTAGTCGGTTTGTTTCACAGAGCTTCCTCGCCTTAGCAGAGCAAAAGTCCTCCGTTTGTTTTGCTTTGCTTTCGGCTTACGGAAGGTTCGCTTTGTTTTACGGAATGAACCGAGAGGGGTTTACGAATTCCAATAAAAAAGGCGCATGAAACCACGCGCCTTGAAAAATGTTTGTATAACCGCTACTTCATCTTTATTACATTGCCTTCGTAAAGGTTGTAGGTTTTCATTACCTCATTGTAGTCTTTGTTTTCAATTTCTTTCGTTGACTTTGATGTTAACACTGTTTTCGGGATTAGAATCAGTCTGTATTTCAATGTAATGTTATTAGTCCATACATAACCATCTCCAGCATCGGCTGAAAACACGAATATGCCGTTGTCGGTATATGCATAATCATAATAATCATCCCCATTAAGTGTTGGAAGAGGCGTCCATACGTCTTCGCCCGATGCGTTGCCAATGTAAATGTATGCAAGTACTGCATAGGTCGAAAGGTCGTTGTCTTTCAGCGCGTTATAAGTTTCCGTTACTATCTGCTTGTCGGCAGCATTGCTGAATGTAATGTTGAATTCGTAAACACTGCTTTGTGTAACAACCTTTGTACATCCAGTTGCAAAAAACATTGCCACAACTACACCTACAATAAAAAATAAACTTCTTTTCATTTTACATTGCGCCGAGTTATATACCATTCGGCCCCGTCGGTTTTAAATTAATAATTTGTTTGACGGGGCAAATGTGCGTTAATTTCACGAATGTAATTTAGGCATTGCCATCTGACATCAAAAATCCGTCATCTGGCACCTGCAATTTGTAATTTGTAATTTGCAATGCTAATTGATTTTTCCAATCCTGACCTCGAATTCGTCCCTGCGGTTTTCGGAAACGATGAACGGCTTTTGAACTCCGGCAAGATAAATTTCGTTGGCTTGAACCTTGTGTATCTTGTCAAGATTGACTATCTGGTTTTTGTTTATCAGCATGAAATTGCCTGTAAGCTGTTCGAGTATAGCATCAAAAGTACTGTAAACCGAATCGGTCTTTGTTGTGCCCGAATAATGGATTACCTTTATCCTTGAATCGCCGCCCTCGGCCACCTCGAACACCTGAGACGATATGTATGATATGGATGCGGCCTTTATTTTCAGGTTGTTAAGGTTTAGCAGCTGCTTTGAAGGCTCGTCCTTGTCGTTTACAACTATATGCATTTCCTTAGACGAATAAAGCTGCTGTTCAAGCGATGCCATCCGCGCTTCTATTTCCGACATCCGCCTTGCAAGGTCTTCGTTAGCAGAATCATCCTTGTCGCGTTTTCCTCTTATAAAGTCTCTGATTGTAGGAAAGGTTACCGCTATAAAAAAAAGAGAAAGCGTAAAAAACAGTAGAATCAGTGAAATGTTTATTATTGTATCCAACATAGCTTTTTTGTTTGCAAAAATAAGCAAAAAAGAACAGACTGCAATTGTCAAAAAATGCGGTTGTGGTTACAAATAACGCGGATTTCATGACATATTATCGTTGCGCAACAAAAGGCATGGCAGGAATATTCTGCAAAAACATAATACTTCTGCCATGCAATTTTATTTTAACATTTCCCTGTTTTTAGTCACCTAAATGGTCGCTGGCATCTATGCTCCAATCGCTATGGTCTTCGCGGAAAATGTAATCATGCTTCTTTCCATCGTGTGCTACTATTGATAGGTAGTCGAATTTAGAAAAGTGAATCTTTCTGTTGTCTGCTTCAAAAACAGTAGGCTTTTTTTGTCCTGTCTGTGCGGCGATGCTTGCTATTTTAACCCATTCGTAATTTTTTTTGTCCCAGCCATAAATACCTATGCTCAGCGTCTGTAACGATGAATTGTTAAGCATTCTTATATTTTCGTTTGCACCTCTCGGAAGTTTCTTCGATGTGAATACGTATGCATTAGAAGCATCGTGATACGGCAGTGGTGGCTGTGTCATGTCTGCACCTTTGGTATAAACTAGAATCTCGATTTTCGCCATACCTTTATCCACCTTTAAGTCGTACTTATTTGCTTCCTTTGTAACTACAGCATAGTAGCGGTACATTCCCAAATCAGGGAATTTCTTGCCAAAAGTTGCATCAGCATCAAACCCAGGAAGTGTTTCTTTACCAAGGCTCTCCCATTTTTGTGTCAATGGTGAATGTACGAAAACCTCGAATTGTACCGACTTGTACTTAGAATAATTGACAATCTTAAAATTGAACCCGATGACTTTTGAACCATTACCGAACTTGTCGGAAACCTTGCGAGCATCAATCAACAAGGCCGAATTGTCGCTGAATGTCGGCATTTCATAATTGCAATCAATGACAGGTTTCTCTTCCTGAGCAGATAGCGAGAATGAACCGAGTATTAAGACACTTAGAAAAATAACAAAAATTCTTTTCATATCATTGTACATTAATAACAATACCAACCAGTCTTATTTTCATCATTGTAATCGGGATCTGCCTGATGAAGGTAATACTGATACTCTCCACAATTCTTATAAATTCCAGTTATATCTTCTAATTCGTCTTCAAGGACTACTTCGCCAGCTTCATAATATTTGCATTGACAATATTTATGGCAAGAAGACATGCCTAATAACAAACCTGCGGTAGTTAAAATTGCGATTAATAATTTTTTCATTTCCTTTTTTGCCAGTTATATCCCATCGGCCCGTCGGTTTTTAATTACAACAAAATTTTCGGCGGCAAAGGTCAGCAAATAAGGAACATAGATTTTCATCGCCGAAAACAACTCGGCAATTTGTGTAAAAATTGGGGGCAAATATGTAAATAATGGGGAGGGCCTACAAAGAATATTTTACTTTCCTATCCGTGCATCAAACTCAGGCTTCCGCCCTTCGGAAACATAAAACGGCTTTGTGATATTCTTCAGGTATATTTCTTCGCCTTGCACCTTATGTATATAATCAAGGTTGATGATTTGGTTCTTGTTGATTTGCATGAAGTTGCCGGCAAGCTGCTCCAATATGGAATCGAAACTGCTGTAAACCGAGTCGGTACGGTGCTGGTCGGCGTAATGTATTATCTTGATGCGGGAATCGCCTGCGCCCGACTGCTCAAATGTCTGCGATGAAATGTGAGTTATGGACAATGCGCTGACTTTCAGGTTGCTTACGTTTAGAAGCTGTTTCCCCGAAGCGTCCTTTTCGTTGAATACAATATGTGTTTCTTTCTGTTGGAGTGCTGCGAGTTGCTGTTCAAGCGTTTCTACTTTGGCTTCAAGTTCGGCAACGCGTATCTTCATTGTCTTTTCCGCCTCCCGCGCTTTGCGGCTGAACATTAATTTAAGGTCGGGAATGGTTACGCTCAACAGGCATACAATGACAATTGTCCCGATAACGCTGAAAAGTACTGTCAGAAAGATTTCCATAGTTCAATTTTTGTTTGCAAATGTAAGCAAATTACAAACAGGTTCGTTACAGAAAAAGGCTTATTCTCTACAACTTTATCCTTGTTCTCTGCATAGATGTTTCTTGCAAATGCAAACAAAGGCGAGCTACTTCGTTGTCGCAGCAATTCTGAAGCCTACCCAAGGTGTGGGCGTTGTTGGTTCCTTGTTAGCCCAGTTGTTGCCCATTGCAGAGCCGTCCGATGTCATTTCCGAAACATTGCCAATGGTCATGCCCGTATTGTCGTGCGGTCCAAGTTCTTCGCCAGTGCGTTTTGTTACTTCTTTGCATTTTGAAGCAAAAGTTTTCCATTCGGCTTCGGTTGGCAGGCGGAACTCAATGTTTTGATACTTGCGTTTTTTCTCGCTGTTATATTTTTCTGTCAACCATTGGCAAAATTCTTCTGCCGACTTCTTGTTGATATTTACCACTGGATAAGTGAAGTATGCGGGGTGGGCATGGTATAGTTCAACAAATGGTTCGTTATAGGCAAATTTTGTGTGCCACTTTGTCGTGTCGGGATAACATACTGCATATAAATCAGTTTTGCTATTGCTTTTCAAATCTGAAAGAAATTGCATGTACATTTCGTTGCTCACATCATACTTCGACACATAAGCATTGCCGGAAATCTTCACCAGCGACTTTTCAATATCCTTTACCTTGATATTCTGTGCAGAAAGCGCCATTGTCGCAAAAACCAAAACGGTCAAAACAAAAGTTCTCATAGTATATTTTTTTATGTTATCTTAGACAAAACGGCAGATGTTGAATATTATTGTAAGGTATGAAAAATATTTTGAAATAAATATTTTTGTCCCTTTGAATTGCCCATTTTTGAATGTCGTTGATGATTAATAAATTTGAATTTGCCACCTTATATTAATTGTATATATTTGCGGACACGAAAACTAAACACAATGAAAGGTATAATTTTAGCAGGTGGTGCAGGAACTCGTCTGCACCCGATGACAATAAGCATTTCGAAGCAAATAATTCCGGTTTACGACAAGCCGATGATTTACTATC
>JAGCNN010000274.1 GCA_017645925.1 Bacteroidales bacterium | reverse complement strand
CTTTTTACCTGTCGAAAGGTATATTTCTAATGTTTCCTTTCCTGCCGAACCAGCTCCTGCGATAATCATAATGGTCTTTATGCAATCTGTCTATTTTTTGAACAATATTTTTACATTCCCCAAACCATAATTTTCCGGTTGCTGTACTCGCACTCCTTATGCCAGATTTTTTCGTCCCATGGTTTGCCAGGTGTGCGGTCGAAGATTATAAAGTGCCCTTCGTCAACAGCACCAGCCTTGTCCATATATTCCCATGTTTGGAGCAAACCGTCTTCTATTGTCTTTTCAAGGCTATTTCGCTTTATTTTCAATTCAAGTACTATGCGCTGCACTGGGCCGCCATAATGGTCTGTCAGAGGTTTGCGGATGAGAAGGTCGGTGCGACCACGCCCTAAGCCGTATTCACGGTCAATGTAGCCGCCGCCATTTACGACACGCTGCAGGAATGCCTGCAAAAGCAGCTGCGGACCGCTTTCCTTGTAGTCAAACTTCTCTATCCACGCATCGGCATTCTGGCGGAAGAACTGCTGGAAGTCAAGCATCAGCTTCTCCATGTTTATGCTGTTGTCGGGATTCATGTACCATGCCGACTGCTGCACAAGGCTTTCCTGCGTAGTCCATGTAAGTTCGCGAGGTATTATCTCTCGGTAGATGCCGTTGGCAATACGGATGGGTTTGTCGCGTGTAATTAAACCCATATCAATTACATACTGCATGTCGTCCTGCGGGAATAGAGCATCATCAACTTCTGTGTCGTTGGCAAGAATAGGTCCTATTACTCGGCGCACACGTTCTTCTTTCAGTTTATCAATTAGTATGTCAATGTGCGTTTCTCTGCGATATATTATGCGTTCCTGTGCCCTATAAATCATTTCGGGGATAATCTTTATACTGCGGTCACGATTTTCCTTGATTTCCATAGTAACCTCGTAGCCAAGCGCATTTACCAACCACGGCTGTCCTCCTGTCGCATCCCATATCATAGGAAAGCATTCTTCGTCAAACTGCTGCCCAGTAGCCTTGGTGTGCTCCATATACAGTTCGTGGATTTCTTCTTTTGTGAAATTGCCCAGATGCAAAGATTTTGCTTTTATGTTAAATGCCGAACCACCTGTAACAATGTCCTGATTGGAAAGCACTATGCGGTAGTCGCGGACATCGCGAACACCGAACAAAACTATCGAAGATGGGAACTGAGCGGGACGGCTTGTGTATCCAGAACGTATTTGCCTCAAGACACTTACAAGACTATCGCCCACAAGTGCATCTATCTCATCGATAAATAACACAATCGGCTTCGGTACTTCCATGGAAAGAGTCATCAACAATTTATAAAGGCGAGTTGACGAAGGCGTTTGCTCATTTTCGTATGCTATTTTTGAAAACAGATTCGTATTCATAGTTATGTCAAATGCCTGTGCTATGCTTGAGCAAACTCCACTTATAACACCATTGACATCATTCCGTAACGCCTGTCCAGCCTCCACATTTGCATACACCGCAATATATTCGCCACGCTCGTTGAGATAGTCG
Organism: Bacteroidales bacterium; assembly: GCA_017645925.1. Lineage (GTDB taxonomy): Bacteria > Bacteroidota > Bacteroidia > Bacteroidales > ML635J-15 > Bact-19. The sequence goes on along the minus strand of JAGCNN010000274.1, from coordinate 1,842 downwards.
CGAAGCGCAAGCATGCATGTTGTCTTTCCTGTCTGTCGCGGTGCATGCAACACGAAATATTTCTGCTGCCTGATGAGCAACAGCACCTCTTCCAAGTCGAATCGCTTCAGCGGGTCAATATAGTAGTGAAGGTCGGTTTTTATCGGGCCTGCCGTATTAAAGAATCGTTCCATTCAGTTTCTGTTTATGTTACATCTGCAAAAATACATTTTTTATTTCAAATAATCTATTCCGCCTTATCTTGAACTTTTAATGTGCAAACCCATAATAAAATCCTTCTTCTAATGTTTTTTTCATAGTCTGGCTATTGCACCTAAGCATATATTCAACAATGATATATGGCGAAACCTGCAATAGTATTTTGTATAAGTGGTTGCTTTCAAAATATTCAGGCAAACTATCCATTATGCGTTTCCATTTGCCGAAAACATATTCTCTCTTCTTGCCGAAGTCATCTTCAGACAGGGATGTTTCTTTCAGACATTTTTCCATATTGGAAAATAGTCTATTCTTTAGGTCGGTGACCTTATCGGTTTTCAAGTCGAATATATTTTGAAAGTTTTCTTTCTTTTCGGCATCGGAAATCCATCTGTCAACTGTAGATATGAAGTTTTTGAAATTTGACACATTATCGTTCGAGTTCCAGTCGTGGGTTGTAAATGTTTGCTGGATATAATAATCCTTTAATTCTTTCAACTGGTCGGAAGATAAGCTCCACATCGCAACATCTATGTCCCTGTATGTGGTTAAAATTGTCAGGTGATATTCTTTTTCGTTGCAAAACCTAACTAAATCAGGAATCTCTTTGCTATTGCTCTTTAGTGCACAAGCTGGAATCTGCAATGTTTTTCCCTGCTGCCTTAACACTTTGGCAAAATACTCCATATTGGGAATCACGGTGTCGTAGTTGGCATTGACACGAATTTTTTCGTAAGTTTCCTTTACTATAGTCTCGAAAGATAGGTTTATGCTAAAATTTCCTAATTCAAGTAGCCGTTTTATTCTGTCGTTCAGCACAGTACCGTTAGTAACAACACTTATTCTGCATGAAGGATTTACGCTTATTATTTTATCCCAGATGTCATAATATTCATTGATTAGGAATGGTTCTCCTCCAAGGCATATCAATTCATTCAGATGCGGAATGTATTCGTAAAGTTCATTGATAAATGCCTCATCATAAATGTTATTGCTGTCAAATGTGTCAGATTGATCGTATTGGGACGAAAACATCTCGTTGCACATTGGGCATTTAAGGTTGCATCTGTTGCTTATTGCCAATTGGAGAGTCTGTAGATTGTTGCGTCCTATGCGTCTTACCTTGAAGTCGTCAAATTGCCGAATCGGAATTAGTGAAAATTCCTTTGATTTTAGCCTGCTTTCACAATATGTGCATGAGTTGGGCAATTGTCCGTTTCGTATGGTTATGCGGTATTCCTTAAAAATGCTTCCGTCCCATATCTGCCGGATATTTCTGTTGGGATAGCAGTCGTTTAGTCCAAAAGAGTGGCAACAAGGGGAAACAAGTCCGCTTATGCTGAACCGCATGGCGCAAAATGGTGCATTGCACAAAAATTTCTTACTTATCCGTGTTGAGTTAAAATCCTTTATCGTGCTTTTGTCAATCTTTGCCATACTCATTTGGTTTCTATGGTTTTGAAAGAATATTGTCCCCGCTGGCTCAGCATTTCCACACTTTTCTGTTTCAGGTGAGGAACAACAAAACTCGTAGGAAGTGCGGTAATATAGATAATAAAATCCTTGAAAATGTTATTATTAAATAATTTATCAAGTTCTTAAATTTTCGCCAATATTGATTTAATCTCAGCTTCGGATTCTGAT
>JAGCNN010000273.1 GCA_017645925.1 Bacteroidales bacterium | reverse complement strand
TTTCACTAGAATTATCAGCAAAATTTCAGCCTTTACTATTGCCCAGTACCTAAATGTCGTCAATAACAGACCTATTGGATGGATAAAATATGCGCTCGCTTAATTCCGCCAACGAGTTTTTTATATGTATTTTTGTATTGATTTCAATCGAGTATGGATTGTTTCAGAGGATGCCATAACGGTTGGGACAGGGCAGATGAGCCGTGTACGTCCAGCGGCAAGGCTACCTTTAAAAGCCGATTCTTTTCGGCTTTTTTGTTTTGATTTTTATTAATTCGCTTGTTGTTTCCATTTTTTTATGTAATTTTGCACCGATTTAAAGTTGAAATCTTAGGGAGCGAGAGGATATTACATATCGGGTTGCCCTATCCTTTAAACTTGACAGACAAGAGATGCTCCTGCCCCTTCTCGATGCTGTCTTTTTGAGCCGAATCTTCGGCTTTTTTTGTTTCCAATATCCAGCCGAGTAATACAGATAAGGATTGAGAGTGCAAGAAGTTTTGTAAAAAACGAAAAAAAATAGAGTTAGTATTGGAATCGGTGGTAAGCCACAATAAGCAATCCACCCCTGTGAAACTTGCTAACCCTATTTCTGCGACAAAATTACTAAAAAATGAAGAAAATTTGTTGAAATGGCAAAATTTATAACATTTTTTAGCGAAGATTACCAGTTTCTTTGTAACTTTGCCATCCGAACAATACCCCCAACCCTGCAAGGTTACTTGACGGTTGGCAATTAGTGTAGGGCGCATTTTCCCCTTGTGGCTGGCGGATAGGATGTCCGAAAGTCGGGGGTTGTTCAAGTGGAATCTAATTTTGAGTGCCGTGAATAGCGGTTGCTATGGGCGACTCCCCCCGTTGTGAGTAGGGGTACTCAACGGATTCTATTAAAAACTCAATAGTAGCAGTTGATTTTTTAGCCGTTAGTTTTTCTATCGGCTTTTTTTGTTGCATAAAAAAATCGTTACCGCATAGCAATAACGATTTTCAAATCCTCCTCCTTTGTAACTCTACCGCAGACCTTCAAACGCCGTAGCACGACCACTAAACCTCGGCTCGTGTCTTGCACGGTAAATGGGATTTCGGCGTTGCAAATATAGATGATTTTGTCGATTCTGCAAAATTTGCGAATCAAAATAAATGTTTTTGAGGTAAGGTGGCTGCGATAGAATGCTCCCATTCCGCTTTTTTCCCCATAAAGGTGCAAAAAAGGAAAATACGAGGGTGTTCCATATTATGAAATGTATTGTTTTTTACAGGGCATCTTTTATCCTGTCATAATACTTTTCCATCAGTCTGCGACGCTTTTCTCTCTCCCTTTTCCTCGCTTCTATCATTTCGGGCGTGGGATTGTCCTGCCTCTCCATTTCGAGCATAAAGCGTACTGCATCTTCACCGCGCAGCACAGGTGTCGGACGGTCAAAATCGTGCTTTGCCATATCATGCAAGCGATTTTACAATGTCCATACGCAATCCGAGAGCGGACAAGATGGCGCAGAACGAGCCAATAGTAGGGTCAACCAGTCCGTTTTCGACACGCGAAACATATCCCTTGCTTGCGCCAATGCGCACGGCAAGTTCTTGCTGTGTAATATTTTCCTCTTTTCGAGCCTCCTTGATTACCTGTCCCATACAAAAAGCGTATGCTTCCCTGCGGAATTGCTCGCGTTCTGGCGTACCCTCGCAACCATATTCTGCATCAAGTACGGCATCGTAATCCTCAATTTGGGTTTTCGTCTTTGGCTTCATAATATTCTTTCTTTAGTCTTATTGCTTTTTCTATTTCTTTTTTCGGTGTCTTCTGTGTCTTTTTCTGGAATACATTGAGCAACACAATTATATTTCCTTCATCGAATATGAAGAAAATCCTGAAAATTTTACCTTCGCTTTCTATCCTCATTTCGTATATTCCATCGCGGATAGGCTTGACGAACTTTGAGATTAACCTGTCGTTGGTCTTTACATACTCAATTACATAGTTAATCTTTCTTTGGTCATTTTCAGTAAGTTCCTCCATAAATTTCTTGAAGTCACTATTAAAAACCTTTACGCTTCTCATATCGCAAAAATAATAAATGTTACAATATAATATAACTTTTTTTTCTTTTTTTTCTTTAATTATAATATTACGGTAAAGTCTAATAGTTGAATCCGCAAAATAATCTCGAATGGCGAAAATATTAGGATAATCTTCACCATCAAATAACGCTTGCATTTGCATAAAAGAGTATTCTCATCCTTTAACAGCCGTTAATAGCAACGAAGAACGATTCTTACAGTATAGTCTTCTTTAGTTTCTTCATTGCCTCGCGGTGTGGATTGAGCCATCGGTCAAGTTCTTCGGGAGTAGTGTAGAGCTTGCCACCGTGCTTATGAAATGGACAATTATTTTCGTTGCGCCTATAAATCATCGACTTCGTGACAAGTCCAACCAGACGGGGGTCGTCGGGTGTTATAATCTCGCCTTTATGGAAACGTGCGAGTATAAGATTTTCTTCTGACTTGGTTTGTTGCAACTGTTGCCGTAACTGTGCTATTTCAATTCTCATACTTGCTACCTGATTAAGTAGCATTTCCATTGCCTGTGGTAAATCGTTGAATGTTATTTTTCCCATTGTCCTATTGCTTTGATATATGTAATTTATTTGAATTGTTCATCATAAACAATCAAATACTGTTGGTTTTTGCTCTTCGGTACAATACTGGCTTCTACAAGCGCATCGACATCGGCACAACTATAGAGAAATTTATTTTGAGAATAAGGCACGCGAGCGATAGTTACTAATCCACTATGTCGGAATCGTGCAAGCTGACTCTTGCTGGCATCACCAAACTTTTCAAACAATTCCTCTTCTGTGTACCATTCTTTTTGTGATTGTTGTTGCACTGCCTTTTGTACGGCATCTGCAATTAATGCTTCAATTTCTTTCTTTTCCGCTCTTGTCATTGTGTTATTTTCATTATCTTTGAGTTTACATATTGCATAAAAATGCCTTGTAATCGGTTGGGGCAAATTTGGGGCAAGTTGTCAAAGCAAAAATGCAAGTTGCTGATTTTTAGCAACTTGCATTTTAAATCGTTGTCCCTGGAGGAATCGAACCTCCACAACCAGAACCAAAATCTGGTGCACTACCATTATGCAAAGGGACAATCATTTCCCATTGATTTTGGGACTGCAAAAATACACATATTTTGAAAGCCTGCAAAATAATTTTTGAAAAAACTATCCAAATGATATTTTTGCCGCACTATTTATTAATTTTGCAAAAAAATCACTAGCAAAACCAATATGGTAAAACAAATACTTTTCAGAATCTTGCCAATTGCAATTGTTACCATTATGCTTGCGTCGTGTAAAAGCAATGTGCCCTACGAAATTTTAATAGCAAGCGATGGCGAAATAGGCTGGGAAAAGGAACCTTGCGAAATATCATTCAAGGGGAAAACCATTCCCGCAAGAATAAAATGCAGAGGCGGTTTTTCAAGCAAATATGAAAAACATTCGTATTCGCTGGAGCTTGACGAGAAAGTGCCGCTTGCAGGACTTCCAGAATCAAAAAAGTTCATACTCAACGCAAACTACATCGACAAAACCTTCATGCGACACGTGCTTTGCTACGACCTGTACCGCGAAATGAATCCCGAAAAGAACGCTGCTCCACTATGCAAATACACAAACCTCACCATTGATTCGATTTACAATGGTCTCTATGTCATGATGCAACACATCGATGCCAATATGCTCGGTCTCAACAAGTCGGACTCCATGGCGATGCTGTTCAAGGAACCGCCTGTATTCAAGAATGATACAAGCACCGATTACGACCAGAAGTTCCCAAAAAAGAAAAAATGTGACATGTCGTTGTATATGGACGAGTTCAAAAACTTCCTTTTCAACGCGGACGATGCTACTTTTGCAAAAGAAATAGGGGAACGCATTGACATTGAAAACGTTATCGACTGGCACATACTGCTTTTATTTTCAAACGGCGAGGATGGCTTAAAGAAGAACTTCTTCCTGTACAAGAAAAATTCATCCACCCCTTACCGCATTGCACTCTGGGACTGCGACCACTCTTTCGGGCGAGACGGCGACAACGAGCTGAACCTCATGCGCAGCGAAATTGACTGCAACAGGAACATAATGCTGAAACGTCTTTCGGAAATTCCAGAAATCGGATACGAAAAACGGTTATGCGAACGCTATAAGGAATTGCGCGACAGCAAGATAATCTCGGCAGAACACATTGACGAGAAAATCGCCGAATACAACAGCATAATACAGGAAGATGTTGAACGCAACTTTGCCATTTGGCCGATAAACAGCCCGAATTACTTTGACGACAACACTTACGAGCAGGAACTTGAAATAATAAGGAAATTTGTTGAAATGAGACTTCCACTGCTCGACAAACAGCTCGGCTACACAAAAAACTGAAATTGTACACATTATTGCTTTGTGAAATGCCGACAAAAAGATAATTTTGCCACTCCAAAAAAAGACGATGTATAAGATGAAAAATATTTGGCTCATCATACTTACCTCTGCACTAATGGCTATTTCGTTGCCCGCAATGTCACAGAGCGAGACAAACAACGTGCAACTTGCCAGCAAATACTACCAGAACGGTGAGTACGAGAAAGCTCTTACCATATATCAGGACCTTTATGCGCAGACCGAATACAAGAGCTACCGCGATATGTACCTGTCGTGCCTCACTCTGCTGAAGCAGTTCGATGCAGCTGAAAAATTCTTGAAGAAGGAAGTCAAAAAGAAGAAAAACGACTTCTACCTGCTCATCGACCTCGGTATGGTCTATTATAACCTCAACCGCACAAGCGACTGCGAGGAACAGTTCGCCAAGGCAAAGGAGATTGCGTTAGCCAACGAAAGTTCGGTAGCAAACGCCGCAAGCGCATTCCAAATGTATCGCCAATACCAGCATGCAATCGACCTTTACGAACGGGCAGAAAAGAAGTTTCCGAACAAGAAATACGGTCTTGAAATCGGTAACATCTACAGCGTAGAAAAGAACTACGAGCAGATGATGGCACACTATCTTGACATTCTGAACGCCGACAACATTACAACAATTGAGTCAAGGCTTTCGTATGTGCTTGCCAACGACAGCGACGACAAAGCCATCCCGATAATCGAGAATGCCCTCATCGAACAGGCGCAAAAAAGACCTAACAGTTCAACACTCAACACGCTGACAATATGGCTGTACACTCAGACTGGTCGTAACGAATTGGCATTGAACCAAATTCTCGCATATAGCAAACGTATAGGACCAAGTTACGACAAGGAAGTCCTTGAATTTGGAAACGAAATGGCCAGCATGAATGAAACCGAACTGGCAAAAAAGGCTTTCGAATATCTTCTGAAGCGGAAACCGGCATCTTCATATAGCAACGAGGCATATATCGGATTGCTTACAATGTCTTATAAAATCGCAGTCTCAAAATTACATCCCGACAAAAAGGAACTTGAAAAACTTGATTCAACAATTACATTGGCTATCAATGACATGACAATAACAAAAGCATACGACTTGATTATCATTTCCGCAAAACTAAAGGCTTTCAACCTTGGCAAGTGTAATGAGGCTATCGACAGGATAAACGAAGCAATATCAAGCAACTACTACAAGCAGCAGGTTCCCGAGATGAAAATGCTTCTTGGTGACATATACATGCTGAACAACAATCCGTGGGATGCTACACTGACCTACGCGCAGATAGAGAAGTCGAATGCAAGCGCCGACATAACAAGCGAAGCGAGGTTCCGCAAGGCAAAACTGGCATATTACACAGGTCAGTTCGAGTGGGCGCAGGCGCAACTGGATGTTCTTAAGGCAGGCACATCTCGGCTTATCTCCAACGATGCTTTGGAACTTAGTCTGTTCATTACCGAAAACTACGACATGGACACCACCGAGACCACAATGCAGACATTCGCTCGTGCCGACTTCCTGACATTTTCCAAGCAGTACGCCGATGCACTAAAATGTCTCGACACCATCGAACAGAAATACCCAAGTCATTCTCTTTCGGATGATGTGCTTTACCGCAAGGCTCAGATATACGAAGAAATCAACGACTTGGACAAGGCGGCTTCGCTGTACCAAGAAGTCTTTACAAAATACGGCTTCGACGTCCTTGCCGACAATGCCCTGTTCAGGTATGCCGAAATTTGTGAGCGTCAGGGCAAAAACAAGGAGGCGGAGGATGCTTATTTCAAAATCATAAGCGACTACGCAGGAAGCATCTACACTGTTGACGCAAGAAAAAAACTCAGAATTCTGCACAATGGCACAAACGAGTGAAAAAGACAGGATAATTCTCGGAATCGACCCAGGAAGCAACATTATGGGCTACGGCATAATCCACGAGTTGGGCAAGAAAATAGAGCTTGTTGCCTTCGGCATTGTGGACATGCGCAAGATGGACGACCATTTCACCAAGCTGAAATACATTTTTGAACGTACAACACAGCTAATTGATGGTTTTCATCCGGATGAGATTGCCATTGAAGCACCATTTCAGGGCAAAAATGTGCAGTCAATGTTGAAATTGGGACGCGCACAAGGGGCTGCCATCGCCGCAGGACTGCAACGCACAATTCCTATTTTTGAGTATGCACCGCGAAAAGTGAAGCTGGCAATCACCGGCAATGGTGCCGCATCGAAGGAACAGGTGGCGGCAATGCTACAGAAACTGCTGAAAATAGAGGAACTGCCCGAAAAACTTGATGCCACAGATGCCATTGCAATTGCCATGTGCCACTACTACCAGAAAGGCAGCATAGTGTCGGGCGAAAGTCCTTGCAAAAGCTGGAAGGAATACGCCGCAAAGAAAGGCATAAAGGTGTAAACACTTGCTTATACGCCTTTGCCATACGTTTTGCCCTTTTACCAATAATGATTATTTTTGCAACGGATTCAACAGCCAACACAATGCAGAACACCGACAGGATAAGTGCAGTAATACTCGTAAAGAATGCCGAGAAAACAATCGCGGAATGCCTTGAGTCGCTCAGTACATTCAACGAAATTGTTCTGCTTGACAACGGCTGCACCGACGACACGGTCGCTATTGCAACAAAATTTCCAAACGTTAAGGTATTCAGCGAACCTAATTTCTGCGGATTCGGCACAATGAAAAACATCGCCGTAAGTTATGCTTCAAACGACTGGATTCTAAGCATTGATTCGGACGAAGTGCTTATGCCCGAAATTGTTGGCAAAATAAACGCCATGCAACTAAACGACAACACTGTTGTTGCATTGTCGCGGCTCAACTACTACGGCGACCGCTGTATGAAGTGCTGCGGATGGTATCCCGACTACGTGTGGCGAATTTTCAACCGCAAATACACACGCTTCAACGAAAACATTGTGCATGAAGGCGTTGAGATTTTACCCGACACCGAAAAAATTTCCATAAAGGATGCAATAAAACACTATGCAGCCGACAGTATCGAGTCGATAATACAGAAAATGAACCGCTACACAACCTTGTCGGCACAAGAAAAACATGCACAGGGGAAGAAAGCAAGCGTAACAGGAGCTATTTTCAGATTCATCCACACGTTCAACATGAACTATTTCTTCCGCAAAGGAATATTTTACGGCTACAGGGGATTCGTGGTCTCGGTGCTAAACGCAAGCGGCGCTTACTACAGGTATATGAAGCTCTACGAACTGAACAAAAAGAGCAAATGAAAAAGATTCTGATAACACTCCGCGACATTACCGAAACTGGTGGAGGCGAAAGAGTTTGCGCCAATTTGTCGAATGCCTTGTCGGAATTTTACGAAATAAAAATCATAAGTTTCTTCAAAAAGGAAAACCACATCACATACGACCTTGATTCCAGAATTTCTGTTGAATATTTGTCCGATGGGCCACAAAACTCCCACAATTTCATAAAGAAATTTTACAACAAAATCTTCAAGCGGATATTCCTAAGCCTGCGTACATCTCGCATTATAAAGAAACAAAATCCCGACATTGTGTTTTGCAACGATGGGACTTTTATGCCGCTGGTCAAGCCTAAAAATGTAAAATTCATAAGGCTCTGGCATCTCAATGCGCCCAAGAAAAAGAAGAAAGTTTTCGACAGATACGATTCACTTGTTGTCCTTTCGAGCAGGCAGATTGACTTGTGGAACCAATATCACCGCAACATCAGGATAATACCTAATTTTCTTCCTGAAATAACCGAAAAACTTACCGACTACAGCCAGAAAACAATAGTTTCAGTTGGAAGAATGGACAACGGCGACCAGAAAGGCTTCATACGTCTTGTTGACATTTGGGAAAAAGTTCTCGAAGACAAAAGTCTTGCCGACTGGAAACTGCATATCGTAGGGAACGGCATATTAAAACAGGAAATAGAGGCAAAAGCGAAGTACTTGAACCTACAGGATTCAATAATAATAAAGCCTTTTTCGGATAATATTGCCGAGGAATACCTGCAAGCAAGCATTTATGCAATGGCAAGCCGATTCGAAGGTTTTGGGATGGTACTTGCCGAGTCGGCAGCTTTTGGTCTGCCCGGCGTAGCTTTCGACATTAACGCAGGACCAAGCGACATCATTTCCGACAACGAAAGCGGATTCCTCATCGAGGACGGCAATATCAACGCTTTTGCAAAAAAACTGCAATCACTTATGCATGACGAAAGTATGAGGCAAAGATTTGGCAAAAAAGCAAAGGAAATAGCATCCCAAAAATTTTCCAAGGAAGCAGTTGTCGGCAAATGGATTAAACTTTTTGACGAACTCCTATCCCGCCAATCCAATTAAAAGAAGACAACATTGAATATTGGGAAATCTGTAGAGATGTTGCGCGCAACATCTCTACTAACAAAACAACGCCATTTCTGCAAAAAAAATGTTGTCTTTGTTGTCCTTGTTGTCTTTGAAAAAAAGCTGAGAGCATGTACAGCCGCAAAATTTTGCGGCACAATAAATTATTCCATAGCTCTGCAAATAAAAGAAGACAACATTATGTAACCAGTAGAGATGTTGCGCGCAACGTCTCTACAAAACATACAACGCCATTCCAACAACAAAAAATGTTGTCTTTGTTGTCCTTGTTGTCCTTGTTGTCTTTGAAAAAAAGCTGAGAGCATGTACG
>JAGCNN010000272.1 GCA_017645925.1 Bacteroidales bacterium | reverse complement strand
TTTTTCCTGTGCAGAATCGGGGATTATGATTCCGCCAACTGTCTTCTGTTCTGCTGCTTCCGGTTTAATCAGGACTTTGCCTGCCATTGGTCTTCCAATCTTTTCCATGATATTTTTAATTTAATTTTTGTTAGACAATTTAAAATTTTACGGCAGGCTATTATCTAAAAATGTGCCACCGCCAAAAAACTGACAAAATGGCATCGGCAGGAATGTGTGGACTGACACCATGTGACTAAATGGCAAATTGCTAAGGAAAAGTGTGTCAAATCTTTTGATGAAAATTATTAGTGTCCGCCTACAGGGTTCTCTGTTTCGTGAGGGAGATTCCGCATAAGCGAACTCACAAGGCTCGTTCCTGCGCCTGTTCGTTCAGCCTTGTGGAATGACTCCAGTGGTGTCATTTACTTGCTTCGCTGCGTGAGCTAAAGGTACGGAAGCTAGTCGTAACACGCGATACGGAACGGGGAGCGTTGTGAAGACTGCTGTCCGTAATCTGCTAACGGATTTATTATTAGAGAACAGATTACTTCGTGAGGTTGCAAGCAACGTTCCGGACAAGTGAACTCACAAGCAACGTTCCTTATGCTGTTCGTTCTACTTTCCAGAATGATGGGGGGAGTACTTTAGCGGACACCAATGATATAAAATGACAATTCTAAAATCGTGATTCGTAAATCGTAAATAATTATTACTTTTGCGCTATATTATTTATAAGGTGTTGCTGTCGCTGATACATATTACTATAATAGATGTAATTGACATTCTGATTGTAGCCTACCTGCTTTACAAGTTGTACCAATTAATAAAAGGTACGGCCGCAATGAAGATTTTCTTTGCTATAGCAATCATATATTTGGTGTGGCTGTTAGTGAAGGCATTGAAGATGGAACTTCTGGAATCCATTATGGGGCAGGTGATTGGCATAGGAGTAATTGCTCTCATTGTGCTTTTCCAGCAGGAAGTCAGGCAGCTTTTGCTAATGATTGGCGACAAGTATTTCAAGCGAGGGGCAATATTGGGCAAGGTAAAGTTGCTCAACGACTTTTCGCATGAGGCTGTGGAAAGCATTGTGCAGGCGAGTGTCGAAATGGCAGAGACAAAGACTGGTGCGCTCATGGTAATTACACGCGAAGTGTCGCTGCAGACGATAATACAAACCGGCGAAAAATTGAATGCAGATGTTAATACTCAGCTAATAAAGGCAATATTCTACAAAAATGCGCCTTTGCACGATGGTGCCATGATAATAGAAAAGAACCGTATAGTAGCAGCCAAGTGCATACTTCCGGTATCGCAAAATCCCAACCTGCCAAACGAATATGGCTTGCGGCATCGTTCGGGACTGGGAGTATCTGAAATTACTGACGCATTGGTAGTCATAGTTTCCGAGCAGTCGGGAAGCATTTCGGTTGCGCAGAACGGAAAAATCCATAAGGTATCGGATGGCGAGCACTTGAAAAAGACCATAATTGCATATCTCCGCAAGAAATCCGACAGCAAAAAGGAACACAAGGCAGAGAAAGAAGGAGACTAGATGGTTTCAAGTTTCAAGTTTCTGAGTTTCAAAGTTTCTAGGTTTCTAGGTTGACGACAAGATGCAAAAATCGTTTCTGAGTTTGAAAGTTTCTATGTTTAACCTCGTTGAGGGCTACGCCGTTCAAGGTTGATGACAAGATGCAAAGTAGAGTCGTTGCGAGCAACGACAACTATAACAAACAACCAACAACAGAAACCCAGAAACAGCGTAGCCAATGAAATGAGAAACATAGAAACCGCGCAGCGAGAAACGGCGTAGCCATAGAAACGCCGTAGGCACAGAAACGGCGCAGCCACAGAAACGTGAAACTTCAAAACGGGCTTTGCCCCTAAATCATTGGTCAATATTATTGTTTCTTTGGTCAATATGCAATATATGTTTGTTTGCAAAGAAATTAGCATTACTTTTGCCACAACACAACAAAAAACGCATTATGTTACGCATGAAATTAACACATATTAAAACAGGAATATGTATGTCCCTAAAGCCGCAGGGGGACGGAAAATATGGCTGTGGAAAAAAAAGTTGAAAAATTTTTAAAATCTCAGGCAACGAAATTGACTTTTAAATTGTCATATAGCAAACAAAATTAATGTTTAATTTAAAAATTATGGATATGAAAAGGATTGTTTTAATATCATTACTCGCTGCAGCAGTGGGTGTGATGGCATTCTTAGGATGCGAACGACCGGAGCCTATAGTTCCGAACGGAGAGCAGCCACAAAGAGCTGAAGATTCTGTACTCCAAATAACAGATATGACATACGGCATTCACGGATTGTGGAAATGTACGGATTATGAAGAGTTGGGCGATTATTATTTGAATTTTAGAAGGAACGCTGAAAATACGGGAATCCTAACAAAAGAAAACTGCACATTGGAATGGCGTACTTTATTTGACGACAGCCCATATTATTATTCGCTGATTGAAGATACCGTACTGACATTTTACGAGCCAACACCAACATCAATGGAAACGATTGTCACAAACAAAATGCTCAGATTGGATACTATTGGAATAAATTCAATGGGAGAACCTGTTTGTAGAGACTTCGGCATTCAATACTATTCATTTGATAGCATAAGGCTTTGGTACACAGGAGCACTTCCAACTATTACTGGACCAGATGGCCCAGCTGCTTCTATTCGCCTAAAATTGGTAAAGAGATAGTTGTGAAACGAAAAATTATGTATAATTTAAAATTTTGAGCTATGAAAAGGTTAGTTTTAATATCATTACTCGCTGCAGCAGTGGGTGTGATGGCATTCTTAGGATGCGAAAGGCCGGAGCCTATAGTTCCGAACGGAGAGCAGCCGCAAAGAGCTGAAGATTCGCTGATAAACCAGCAAGGCGATAACAACGATTCCAATACAAACTTGTCACAAGACAATCTTAGACCTGTTGAACATTGGGAAGCAATAGGAAACGGGTATTATGATTATAGCGAAGGTGTTTATATTTCAGGATTACATACATATGCATATATGGATATTTATCCACAGGACAGCATTCTGCAAGCTGTTGATGTAAATCCAAATGATAGTCGAGTACTTCAATTTAATGGCGGACCTTGGTCATACTCAATGAATGGCGATACGATAACTGTTTACTATGAAGTGCCTAATGTTGACACACATGACCCACAATATTCACAAAACCGCTGGCTAATCCATTATCTTGCTCCCGATACTATGTACTGGGAATTTATGGGTTGGTCTTTTGATTTTAGCCCTGATTATAAATTTTATCTAATAGGAATTGAACAATGAAAAGGAATTTGATAATAATATTATCATTTCAGTTGTCATAGAGGAAAAGAAAATGTATGTTGAATTTTAAAAATAATATTATGAAAAGGATAATCTTAATATCACTACTCGTTGTAGCAATGGGTGTGATGGCATTTATGGGGTGTGAAAGACCAGAGCCGATTGACCCGACCGAAGGACAACCGCAAAGAGCAAATGAGGATTCGCTGATAAACCAGCAGAGCGATACTAATACAAATCAACAGCCAGACAATATTAAAGTTGAGCATTGGGGGGCGGTACGCATTCCTAATGATTCCTTATACACCGACTCAATACCAGTGTTCACATACGCAGATATGGAAATTTTCGCTCGTATGGACATTTATATTCAAGATAGTGTTTTGTATGCGATAAATTTGGAACCAACAAGCTTTATCGGAGGTCTAATGTTTGGAAATGGATGTTTTTCTCCATATTCAATGAGAGGAGATACAATAACAGTTCATTTTCAAGATAATGTAGGTTTGCCTGATGATCAAAAGAGATGGATTATTACTAGATGGAATGACACTATTGCGTATTGGGACTATTTTGGAATATCGACTGATTTTATACCAAGTTATATCTTTTATTTAGAAGGAGTTGAAAGATGAAAAGGGATATAGTCATATTGTTAGCGATTACTTTGGTGGCTTACTCATTGTCAGCACAAGACACTTTCATTTATAGAATGGGAGGAGAGAAAATGTATTTGCAAGAAGACAGTGTTTCTATTGTAATCAGTTTTAAAACAATGGAATACACAAGCGATTCCATTTGGATTGCCTCTATCGTAGAAACAATTGATGGTGATGCCCAGTACGAAATGCTGACACCAAGAATGATGATACTTCAGACCGAAATCCAATTTGATTCGATAGTAAACATTTTGTCTGAATATAGCGGCGAACTTAATGTTTCTAAAGTGTATTACCCTGATTCTGACACCCATATACATTGGTGCAACAACAGGATAGTCGTAATACTGCAATCCGAGAACTTGCTACGCTCCTTGCTTTCGCAATTGTCCATAGAATACGAGAATATAAGTGTTTTCAACAGGGAAGGTGTCTATATACTAACCTTGCCAGGAATTGAGGATAGGTCGATACAAGTGTCAAACCTGCTATACGAAACGGGACAGGTAATTTCTGCACAGCCAGACTTCTGTTTTTTAGCAGAAATGAATAATGCTCATTACGGAGATCAATGGGGACTGCATAATACAGGACAATATGGACAGGCATATAGCGGTATTGACATCAATGCTCCAGAAGCGTGGGATATAACACGGGGCAACAATATTGAAGTTGCTGTAATTGATTGTGGTGTTGATTTGACACATCCTGATTTGTACAACAATATATTGCCCGGATATGATGCGACGGGAGAGGTGGCAAATGGAGGATGTGATTATGACAACAAAAATGGACACGGAACTGCCTGTGCTGGAATTATCGCGGCAGAAAACAACAATATAGGTGTTGTAGGTGTCGCATCCAGTTCAAAAATTATTCCAATACGGTTAGGCAGAATTGCAGATGTTTTTGGACATGGAGAGGTATACGTATCAACAGTTTCACAAACGGCAGACGCAATCAACAAGGCTTGGAATGAATACGAAGCCGATGTTTTGTCTATTTCTCTTTCGATGTCAGATGTTAGTATAATAAATATTGAAATTGATAGCGCATTAAATTATGGGCGTAATGGCAATGGCTGTGTAATTGTAGCATCATCGGGGAATTATTATTCAAATGGGAACCAACAAACATCTGTCTGTTACCCTGCATCTGATAGCCGGGTCATTGCTGTAGGTGCAATTTCCACTTGTGGAGAGCGCAAGACATATCAGTCGTGCGATGGAGAAACAGATTGGGGCAGTTGCTATGGTCCCGAACTTAGTGTTGTTGCTCCAGGCGTACTAATACCGACTACGGATATACAAGGTATAAATAGTGGTTATAATCAGACAAATTTATTGCATCTTTCTTTGGGTGGTAGTACTAGTTATGCAGAAGAATTTTGGGATGATTACGACTATACCAAATATTTTGCAGGCACATCAGCGGCTGCTCCACACGTTTCTGGAGTTGCAGCCCTTATGCTATCAGTAAATCCAAATCTAACAACTGCACAGGTAAAAACAATAATTGAGAAGACCGCCCAAAGAATACGCAATTTAAATACAGATCCAATAAATGGTTTGTATAATTATACAATATCATCAGACCACCCGAATGGTTTATGGAACAATCAAATGGGGTATGGCCTTGTAGATGCCCATAGAGCAGTAATGGAGGCATACTTCTACAACCATTATATTGATGGCGATGACGAGATAAGTGCCTGTGACATTTTATACTATGAACTCAGTTCTACGGCAAAGCCCGACAATACGACAGTGCAATGGTCAGTTACAAGCAATCTTGAAATAGTTTCGTCAAATAATGCAGGTGCATATATTAAAGCTGTCGGTACTGGAACTGGAACTATAACTGTAGGTTTCACCCACGAGGGATGTACCGTGTCAAAGGAAATACAGGTGACTATAACAGGTATGCCCACAATGAGTTATTATTACAATTACAGTTCAAACGGCAACGCCACTATAAACAGTTCATATATCAACGGAACGTTTACCGTAAATTCTGGGGACGTAATTACCATAACGGGTAGCAGTCTTTGCTTCCCCGATGCTAAGTTTGTCGTACAACCAGGCGGCAAACTTATAATCGACGATGCCAAAATAGCGAATTACTGTCCAAATAAGATGTGGGATGGCATATACGTTGTCGGCAACAAGAACCTGACACAACTTGCAGCAAACCAAGGAACGCTAGAGATAAAGAACAATTCTGTTATTGAGAATGCAAAGTGCGCTGTCGTCACATGGAATGGAAACGACAACAATACCTCTGGAGGAATTGTGAAATGTATAAACTCCACTTTCCGCAACAACCGACGTAGCATCAATTTTCTTGAATATACAAATCATACTACCAATGGTGCTGAGATTGGCAATGTGGGTTATGTTAAAAAATGTACATTCTTAGTAAATGACAATAACATTTTTGCTTCAAACGGCATCACTTTCGGAGAATTTGTAAAGATTTCGCATGTCAAAGGCATTTCGTTTGGTGGTAGCACTTTCCGCGATGCACGTGCTACAGCAAGCAGCCAAACCAAAGGAATATGGTCTATTGGCGCAGGATATACGGCATCATCAGAATGTTCCCTTCCATATAACATCAATAATCCTTGCACTTGTCCAGGAATAGAAACTCGCCCCAAATTCAGTCGTCTAGGTTATGGAATATATGCAGATAACAGTGGTTCTACCTATAATTTAGTAACCGACCATGCCATATTCGACACATGCTACAGATCCGTGTACATGAGTGCTGTAAACAACAGCAATATTACGAGGGGCGATTTCGACCAAAGTTCGCAAGGAACATTTACAAGTAGCTTTACTACTGGTGTTTATATGATTAATTGTAACGGATACACAATTGAGGGCAACAATTTTTCAACAAACTACACTACTCGCCCATACTTATTTCAAGGCAGGGCGATTTATGTAAGTACTTCGGGAAGCGATAACAACACAATATATCGCAACAACATTTCTAACTTATATCACGGCATAAGGACTTATAGTAACAATTCCGGGTTGCAGATGCAATGCAACGAGTTTTCCAACATATTCAATACCGACATGTTACTTGACGGACAGGTGTCCAGCGTTCAGGGGGCAACAAATAAAAGTGCAGGCAACAAATTTACTATAGGTGCGACCTACAACATATCTGCATCCAACAGCTTGACATATTACCACAGTGGACAGAATGTTCAGTCTAACGTTTTCTGCCCATACAATTCATCATCGCCTGTCACATTAGTGCCAAACATTACAGCAAATAGTTGTAATTCAACAATATGCCTTCCCCCTATCAATCCGCCAATCGTAGATCCAATTTTGGGCAAGTCCGCATCTGCTAACGAGGACATCACTCTATACGAATCGCTACAGCAGATTTACGAATCGCGCTTGGCTGATTATAATGCAGCAGGGTATGATTTCTTGTTGGAAAATTTTGAGGAGGGCGATGCCGATATTGTGGCTACAGCAAGACTAATGCAGGATACACTGATTTCTCTCCGTCGCGCAATGGCGGAAATTGCAAACCGCAACATCAATGCAATACTGCAGGACACCATTGTATTCGACCGCGATGCTCTAAACGGATGGTACAACCGCATAAACACCCAGATTGCAAAGTATTCGCTCGTAAACAGCTACTTTGAGGTTGGCGAATATGCACTTGCCCGTCAGGAACTTGCAGCAATTCCACAGCATTTTGCACTCACGACAGACGAACTTGCCGAGTACGATAACTTCTGCCAGTACCACTCGTTGCGCGAGTCTGTCTATACGGATGGACGCAACTATGCACGGCTCACCGAGGACGAGATTGCTGAACTTCAAGTAATTGCTGAACGCAGCACTGGTGTATCGTCGGCGTATGCAAATTCTGTACTCTGCTTCTTCTACGGTATCTGCCCCGACGAAGAACAAGAATTTGATTTCGATATTGAAGCACCGGTGAACAGCAAGAGTACAACAGCAGTTTCGGAAGAAAGCATCGATGCTGAGCCGCTTGCAATATATGTATATCCAAATCCCGCAAATAACGAGTTGAACATTCTCCTCAACTCGCTTCCCGAAGGCAGGACGATGATTGAGTTCCACGATGTTGCAGGACGCTTGCTGATGTCGCAGGAAATCACCTCCACCAATGCAAGGATTGACATTTCATCGCTTCCACAGGGCGTGTATATGTGCAGAATTGTAAACGGTGACAATATTATTGCAAGAGATAGGATTATGAAGGAATAGGGTTTACATTTTCATTGTTTTGACGGCGGATGCCTTCCGCATCTGCCGTTATTTTGTAAAACAACATCAAACAACCAGAAACCTAGAAATTAGAAACTTTTTTAACTTAGTAGCATTGTGTCAGTAATAAACTCTCAGACTGGAGATATAATGATTTCGCAGGAAATGGCAGGTTTACTGCTTTGCGTAGAAGGAAATGCCAATCTGCTTATTAATGGTGCCGAACATAAGTTTTCCCGCGGTTCGCTGTGTATCATCAGCCCGTTCCTTCTTGTCGAGATTGTCTCAGCATCGGACAACTGCAAGTGGGAAACGATATGCGACGACAAGGACGTTTTTCTTTCCTTGGCAATATGTGTATTTGATGCTATAAAGGAAAACAACCTGCCAAATAATACCTGCCGTAAACTTGACGAAAAGCAGATAGAAGAATTTATGTTCTTCGTGGACAAGATAAATGAGAAGCAAGGTATGCTCGACAGCAAGTCGGACAAAGAAGATTCCGCCCTACTTCGCCAGAATATAACCATGCTTGAACAAATTGCTGCGATGGAATTCATTACATTGCATTTCCAGAATCTGCCACTACCATCGCACAAAGGAAGCCGAAACGAAAATGTAGCATACAATTTTATCAATTCACTCAACCAAAATTATTCTACACATCGTGACGTAGGCTGGTATGCCAAGCAGGCAAATCTTTCGCCAGCCTATTTTACACAAATTGTACACCGCTACATCGGCTATACGCCTACCGAATGCATAAAGAACATGATAATAGCCAAGTCGAAAATGCTTCTTTCGCAACCGGATGTCTCCATCAAGGAAGTCGCCGCCAAATTGAATTTTCCCGACCAATCTTCATTCTTCAAGTATTTCAAAAGTTGCACCGGAATGTCGCCAAGCGAGTATAGGGAAACAGGAGGGGGGATGTGAGTTGAGAGTTGAAAGTTGAAAGTTGAGAGTTGAGAGAGTAGCGGCGCAATGCTTTGCGCGGGAGACGAGAGTTGTCCTTCGACAAGCTCAGTAATCAATAGTTGTCCTTCGCAGGCTCAGGAACCAGAAACCTTGAACCTTGAATCTTTGAACGCGGAACCCTGAACATTGAACTTTGAACCCTTTGAACCCTTCCCTTCGACAGGCTCAGGGGGCGGACACCGTTGAACCTTGAACCGTTCTTTTTCCCATTAACAAAACTTTAACCACACAAAACGTTTTCACTATGTAAAAGTTTTCTAATTTCGCGGCATCTTTTAACGGACACTTTATGATAGAAAAGGAAACCATATTGGAAGAGGTCGCAAAGATGTTCAACGCCAACGGTATCAAGCCAGTAACAATGGACTACATATCAATGGATATGAAAATCTCCAAGCGCACTCTCTACGAAATTTTCAAGGACAAGGACGACCTTGTGATGCAAGTAATGCAGCACGAGATGAAAAAGGCCGATGAGAAAATCAAAAAAATCATTGCCGAAAGCGACAATGTGCTCGATG
>JAGCNN010000271.1 GCA_017645925.1 Bacteroidales bacterium | reverse complement strand
TCATCATCGTTCTTGTACTTGAAAAGCGATATGAACCACACAATTAGGAAGGACAATGCCAAATACCCCAATATGAGTAGTATGCCTTCAAGTGTAAGAAACTTGTGCATTGATGGTGGAGGTGTTTAAAATGTTTTCAGTGCATTGATACGGTTCTGGCGAGCAGTCTTTTCCTTGTCGGCAAGGATTGGTTTTTCCCATGTGCCGTAAGTTGGATTTGGCAGAACAATGTAACGAGTTCCCAGCAAGTCGATGATTTCATCGGTTTCGGCAAGCATGTCGCCATTGGTCTTGCGCTCGTCGAAGGCTTCAGAGTGGTCGCCCATATTGTCGCCAACAAGCATGATGATTTCATACTTTTCGGATACCTTTTCACGACGTTCCTTCTTGCAACTCGAAGCATCCTTTTCTTTCATGAGGAAATTTTCGGCAGGAACATCGGGAAAACCAAGTTTCTTCATATTTGCCATTGTTGGCTCAAGTTCTTCGGGATAGCGGTTCGAGATGAAAATTATCTCTACACCTAGCGATTGGGCATAATTCAAGAAATCAATTGCTCCAGGGACTTCGGTTGCATCGGCTTTTGATGTCCATATTGCCCAAGTGGAATCGCTGAACGATGTGCCTTCAGCCGCCATGTATGCCTCGTAGTAACTATTGTCGAGTACGGTTTCATCAATGTCAAGGACTACGGCCGCAGGCTTGTCAATCTGTTTTGCTTTCAGATTTTCGGCAAGAGCAACCTTGGCAAGTTTGTAGGTCTGCAGACAGCATGCGTGATATTCAGCGGAATGTTGCATCCACAGCGTTGCGTTTATAAGATGGTCGCTTTCGCCACATTCGGCGGT
The DNA here is from genome assembly GCA_017645925.1 of Bacteroidales bacterium. Taxonomy (GTDB): domain Bacteria; phylum Bacteroidota; class Bacteroidia; order Bacteroidales; family ML635J-15; genus Bact-19. The sequence continues at coordinate 3,719 of JAGCNN010000271.1, read as the reverse complement.
TTCTGCTTGTTTGTTGTCGGCTTCTATGTTTTCATTTTTGCATGATGCAAAAAACATAGAAATGCATGATAATGCGATGATGTAGAAAATTATTCTTTTCATTATTCTTTATTTTCGGATTGAGGCTCAACGAATTGCGCCTGTACATTATTTTCTGAATTTATTTCGGAATTTTCGCTTTCTGTGTCTATCGAAGGGGCTGATTGCTGAGTTTCAGATTGAGACGCAATAAATTGCTCTTGTACGGCTGAATTTATTGCGGATTCTGCTTCAAATGCCTCCACTACAGGCCTTTCCATTTCATCAATGTCGTCAATCGCTATTGCAATCTTGTTGTCGCCTTGCTCGGTGACAGTCTGGTTGCCAAAAGCATAAATACGACCTGCATATTTGCGGAAAAATCCATGGTTGTGCGTTACCATCAGCACAGATTTGCCAGATTGACTGAGCTTATACAACAAGTTCACAATCACATCGGCACTTTCGGGGTCTAAGTTGCCAGTTGGCTCATCAGCAAAAATTATCGGCGGATTGTTGAGCAAAGCCCTTGCCACACTTACCGACTGCCTTTCACCACCAGAAAGCTGCGCTGGCATCGACATTTTCTTGTCCAGCATTCCTACGCTTTTCAGCACCTCGTTTATGCGAGTTTCAATCTCCTGCTTATTATTCCAGCCAGTTGCTCTCAGTACAAACCTCAGGTTCTCGTAAACCGAACGGTCGTTCATAAGCTCAAAATCCTGAAAAACCATACCTATCTTGCGGCGCAAAAGCGGAATTTTTTTGTTTTTTATCTTCTTCAAGTCGTAGCCTACAACATTTGCTTCTCCTTCGACTACAGGAAGCTCGCAATACAAGGTTTTCAAAAGACTACTCTTTCCGCTACCGACTTTTCCAATCAGGTAAACAAACTCGCCAACATCAACATGAATGTTCACATTTTGCAATATCAACTTGTCGTCCTGATATATGTTCAGACCTTTAACATCAACGAGCAAAGTGCTATTTTCGTCCATAAATATTTTTGTATAAGTAAGTTTACAAAAGTAGTATTCGCGCCACAAATATACGCAATATAATGATTGATACTAATAAACAACAATGTGTTAATTAAAAGCGGTGTCGGGATTGTTTTGTACTATTCAAAAAGTCTATTTTTGATTTTTGCTAAATTTGGACAATATTGTATTGATAGACAAGTTTTTATAGAAATATTGCTGTGTATATGAAACTAAGGAACTTTGCAACATTGCTTCTTCTGCTGTCAGTAGCGTTTGCTACGGCAGGTCAGAAGACTATGAAATACGACGGCGAGGAATTTTCATACCGTACTGCTAAAGAACTATACGACAGGGGGATGTATGTTTCCGCACAAAATGAATTTTTCAAAATAATGAACAGCGGCGACATTGACAATTCAAAGTACCGCGACGATGCGGCCTTCTACTTTGCAATGTGTTCGATGCAACTTTTCAACAGGGATGCCGAATACCAGCTCAACCAGTTTGCCATAAACCATCCCGAAAGCAACAATACCAACGATGCTTCATTCGCAATGGCAAATGTCTATTACCGCGACAAAAAATACAAGAATGCACTCGCATGGTACAACAAAGTCCAATATACAGAACTCAATGCCGAAGACCATGCCGAATACTTCTTCAAGAAAGGACACTGCCTTTATGCCCGCAAAAACTTCGATGATGCAGCAAAGGCTTTCTACGAGATAAAGGACAACGACGGACTGTACGGAACAATGTCCTTGTATTTCTATTCGCACATAAAGTACATAAGCGAACAATACCAGACCGCACTCAATGGATTCCTTAAATTGCAGAACAATCCTACTTTCTCGTCAATAGTGCCGTTTTACATCTTGCAGATTTACTACATGCAGGAAAACTACAATGCTGTTGTTGAATATGCAGACGAACATGGTGAGGACTTCGTTGGCGCTGCTCCCGAAAATGCAAAGATTGTGGGACTTTCGTATGTTCGCACAAAAAAATATGCCGAAGCAATCCCTTACCTGAAACGTTACATGGAAGCCAACTCGTCGGCAACCGACTTCGACTACTACGAACTTGGTTACGCACAGTATTCCACAGGTCAGTATGACGAGGCAGCAAAGAATTTTGGAAAGATTACACGCACCAAAGATACCATCGGTCAGAACGCTTCGTACCTCATGGGAGCCTGCTGCTTGAAGACAGGCAAAAAGTTGGAAGCCCGCAGAGCTTTTGAAACAGCTTCGCTCTACAACTACAATCCGGTCATTAAGGAAGACGCATTGTTCAACTTCGCACAGCTTTGCTTCGAACTTTCGCTTTCGCCGTTCAACGAGGCAATAAACGCATTCACCCGATACATTGAGGAATACCCCAATAGTCCGCGCACCGAAGCAGCATACGACTACCTGCTCGATGCATTCATGAGTGCAAAGAACTACCAACGCGCAATTGCCACCATCGAAAGCCTCAGCTACCGCAATTCCAAGGTTGACATGGCATATCAAAGGTTGACTTTTATCCGTGGCGAGGAACTTTTTGTTTCGCAAAAATATACCGATGCCATTGACATGTTCGACAAGTCGCTTGCATACGGCAAGTACGACAGAAGAATAGAATCCTTGTCGCACTACTGGAAGGCAGAAGCAAACTACCGTCTCGGCAATGTTGACATCGCAATCGACCAATTCAAGGAGTTCGTAAATGCCATTGGCTCCATCAATCTTGAGGAATATGGCCGCGCACACTACAATTTAGGCTATGCATATTTCGACAAGAAGGAATATACGGTTGCAAATTCTTGGTTCCGCAAGTTTGAAAAGATTTCAGATTCTACCGAAAATGTTGTGATTAACGACACATACAACCGCATTGGCGACTGCTACTACATCAACCGCGACTTTGCCGCTGCTTCTGAATACTACAAGAAAGCCGTGAAAATTGGTCTCGTTGAAACCGACTACAGCCTCTACCAAATGTCGCTTACATACGGCGGTCTGAAGATGTCGAACGAAAAGGTATGGTCACTGAAAAAACTGCTCGCCGATTATCCAAACTCGGAATACGCAAGCAATGCAATGTTTGGAATAGCCCGTGCATACCAGACCGACCTGAATGCCGAAGATTCAGCAAAGCTATATTACGAAATGCTCATTGCCGACTATCCGCATTCAACAAACAAAAGCACCGCACTTTCGAGCCTTGGTGCTATCGAGTTCAACCGCAAGCACTACGACAATGCGCTCAACTACTACAAGCGTGTAATTTCGGAGTTTCCGGGAACCGAAGATGCAAGCAGTGCCAACGACATGATTAAGTCCATTTACCTTGAACTTGACAAACCCGATGCTTACATCGAATACGCCAACAGCGAAGGTTCGGGCGTGGAAATAAGCAAGGACGAGCAGGACGAAATCATCTGGCTTGCCGCAAAGAAACTTTACATTGACAAAAAGTACAACGATGCGCTAAAGTCCATAACCAAGTACCTCAACGAGTTCCCCAAGGGCAAGTATATGATTGAAGCAAACTACTACAAGGCTGAACTTCATTTCTACTTCGAGGAAAAGGACGATGCTTTGAAGAGCTACCGCGTTGTTGCCGATGCTCCGACCAACAGTTATACCGAAGAAAGCACCTTGAAATCGGCATCGTTGCTTTTTGACAAGGAAAACTGGAACGACTCCTATAATTATTATGACAAGCTCTACC
>JAGCNN010000270.1 GCA_017645925.1 Bacteroidales bacterium | reverse complement strand
TATTTTAATCTTTGTTGGTAAGCTATAGCAAGAAATCTTCAATCTTGTCAAGAAAGGCTAGGACAGGGGCCGTATCCTTTACATCTGTTGGCAAATTCAACATTTCGCTAGAATATTTTGTTGCCACGGGAAAATCACATTCTCTGAAATCCCAATGGTCAAAGTGTTCCATGACTGGGTGTATTGGGCTGCAAAACCATTCGCCCAAAGGCACTTTGCATTCTTCGGCAATCCTCATAACCTCGTCGCGTTCCTTGACAAGAAACGGATATTTGAGGAAAGAATGGTCTTGGAATTGTTCGGTTGGGACGTATGTCTTGCCTTTTGATTTAAGGTATTCGCTGTAAATGGCGGCGTTAGCCTTTCTCAACGGTATCATTTCTCCTAATTTTGCAAGGTTTGTTATGCCTTTTTTCATCTGTGTGGTTGACATTCCCTTGAAATAGTGTGACGGCATTTCTGTTGATTCTATCTCTGTGCCGGATGATGAACCTTGTACTAACTTGTGCTTGCTTAGCCATCTGTACAGCTTTACCATCCGCCAGTATCTGCGGTCTGTCAAAATTTTTTCACGGACGAAATACAAAGTTGACAATGAAATTTTGTCCTTGAATGTTGCTGGTTCCAAGTCAGAGTTTACTTTTTCCAACTTTGCTTTCAAATCCTTGTCGGTAACGAGTGCAAAACCTCCTACGCCAGTGCTATACGGCTTGTTCCACTGCGTTGAATAGAAGGCTGCGTCGCAGTAGCTTCCGTTTGGTTTGCCTTGGTAGGTGCCACCAAAACCATGAGTGCAGTCCTCTATAGTCTTGATATTGTGCGTTTTTGCAAAATCCACGACCTTTTCCACGTTTGACGAAAGACCGAAAGTGTTCTGGCAGATTATGACTTTTGTCCTTTCTGTTATTTTTGATTCAAGTTGCTTTAAATCAAAATTGTAAGTTTTTGCATCAATGTCAACGTATATTGGTTTTGCTCCGAGATACTTTATTGCATTTGGCACCACCACGCAGGTAAATGCTGGCAAAACAACTTCGTCGCCTTCGTGTATATCCATTGCCTTGAGTATGGCGAAAAGTGCCACACGACCTTTCCAGTAAAGGAAAATGTCATCGGCAGATGCTCCTAAGTGTTTTGCAATTTCAGTCTTGTATTTCAGTTCTATATCATTCATTTTTTTACATGTTTAAAAATTCCGACCAACGAGCCTGTGGCATACGAAAAGTGCAGCACAATGAATGTCCAGCACAGATAGAAAAAGTTAAGTTTCTTTGTAACAGCAAGTTTTAGGCTGATTAAGCAAAGCGCAAGAAGATAGCAATTCAATGATAGTCCAGAGATTAAGCTTAGCGGCCACCACAAGGCAGCAAATGCCGATGGCAGTATCAGCGAAAGCAAAAATATCAGCGGAATGAAATGCCTTAGCGAAAGCGAGGAGAAGTTGTTGGTAATCTTTACGGTAAGAATGTTCCAAAGTCCGTTGCGATAGTTGTTTTGTGCTATTGCGCCAAAGGTTTCGCGGGCATAGTAGGTACAAAGTGCATCGGGAATAAGGTAGATTTTACCTCCTTTTGCTTTTATGCGCTTGTTTAGCTCAATGTCTTGGTTTCTAATGAGTTTTGTGTTGTAGTATCCAAATTTTTCAAAAACTTCACGGTTATAGCAGCCAAATGGGACAGTATCGGCTTCCATTATTTTGTCGGTTCCTGTGCGAAACGATGAGTTTCCTACGCCAAATGGACTCATGAGCACTTCCTTTATTGCTAAAGCCTTTGGCGTTTTGTTCAGAACATCAGTATTGCAAACGCAGCCAACGTTGTCGGCTTTAAGTTCTATTAACTTTTTTGATAATGTTGATATGTAATTGCTTGAGTATGAAGAGTGTGCATCAAGTCGGATGACTATTTGCCCGGTTGCATTCTTTATTCCTGTGTTGAGCGCGTATGGGACGTACATGTCAGGATTGTCTATCATGCGTATATTGGAATGTTGGGAACTGTATGCAGCAATGATTTCTCTGGTTTTGTCGCTGCTCATCCCGTCAACAAAAATATACTCGACATATTCCTTGTCGTAGTCTTGCTGCATAATGGAATCAATGCAGTTCTTTATATATTTTTCCTCGTTTCTGCAAGGTATTATGACTGATACTTTTTCCATTTACTTTATGTTGTTTAACCATTCTTTGGCGACTTTGCTCCATCTGAAATTTTCAAAGGGGAAAATTTCAATATTTTGAGCCAGTTCGTGTCTTTTCTGAAGTGCAATATCAATTTTTGAGGAAATGTCATTTGAGTCGTTTGAAAAGGCAGCATATCCAATTCCCATTTTGGAAAACATGTATGAAGCACCTTGTCCGCTAGTGTAAATTATTGGTAATCCTTGCGATAGCGCCTCAAGATATACTAGTCCAAATGTTTCGGAATGAGAAACCATTGCAAAAATGGAATTCTTGCGAAAATCCTTTATAAGCAGCTGTTTGTCGTAAATCTGGCCATGGTATTTTATCCAATTGCAATTAGAGATGGCATTTGCGACATTGTTTTCATCGTTGCCTTTTCCGCCAATAAGGTTTAGCGTCAAGTCGGGATATTTGTCTTTTGCTATTTTGCACGCCTCTATCAGGCGCATTACATTTTTGTTGCTGTCGAATGTGCCAACATACAAAATTGAATTTTCAATTCTGTTTTCTTCTGAAAAATATTGGTTGTCAATCCAAATGTCATCAATTCCGTTTGTGATTGTTTGTGATTTTCTTTCAATTTCGGATGCTATCGGCGACATGAATTTGCTTGCAAATGCCGCATTGCGTATCGCATCGGTTATGAATATCACCTTTTGTGCATTTGACAGTATTTCGCGCCCCAATTTGTGAAGATGGTACATTTTCCTGATATACAGGTTGATGTCGGTTGCTCTTACTGCTACAATGTATGGAATCTGTTTTTCCTTGTATAGGCGAAGAGCCACGGCACCTTCGGAAAATAGTGTGGCGGCAATGCAAAGGTCTGTGTTGCAGAGGTCTATGTTTTCTTTAAGGGCTCCGTACTTTTTCTTTATCTTGTATGGAAAGTAATATTTGTATAAGGTCTGGTTGACTTTTGGCTCTGCAATTTTCAGGTTGTAGCTAAGGTCCTTGTAGGTTTGGGTGATGTCGTGTGCCGAATGGCTTGTGCGCTTGAATGCAAAGACGGTCAAATTGTTGTTGCTGTCAACATCATGTATTGCCTTGCAAAGGTTGTGGTGTACTTGTGAACCTATATAGTCTTCGGATATATAAAGAATGTTCATTGTTATTTGTACATTAAGGTTAGAAGTTTGAAGAATACGTCCGCCTTTCCGGGAAACAGCGTGAATATAAAGCCTTCCGTCTTGTATTTCAGTCCGGTAGCCATTTTCATAATTCCGAATATTTCACGGTTGGCTTTCCATAGTTTCCTAATTTCTTTTCGTTTGTCCTTTGGTAGGCTTAATGAATGGTAGAGCATTGCATTTGCCGTGATTGCCAAGTGCATTGCAATAACTCCTTTGTGCTGTTCGGCAACCTTTGTTTTTATGAAATCAGCCTGACTTTTGACAACTACAAAAAGGTCGAATGTCCGTTTGGGCTTGACGCTGCGGGTGGTAGATGTTGGGTTGGCGTTTATGTGGTACAGGACTTCGTTTAAAATGTAAACCTTGTCCGCGAAGTAGAATATTTTTGGCAGTATTTCGTTGTCCTCGTGGATTATGCCTTCCTTGAATCTAATTTCGTGAGAATCAAGAATATGCCTATTGAAGATGTAGAAGGGGACACAATTATGATATTGCTTGAGCATTAAAAAGTTTATTCCCGACATGGTTGCGTTTTCGCAATCGAAAGTTTGTCTGCGTTTTGTATTGTCGGGGGTAATATCTTCTGCGCATATTGCTATTATGTCGGGATTCTGGGCTGCCATCGAATGTATTTTGCCTAGACAATGTTCTGATATGTAATCATCGGAATCGACAAACCAAATGTATTCTCCCTTGGCAATGTTGAGGGCTTTGTTGCGAGCTGCACTTTGTCCCGAATTTGTCTGGCATAATACTCGTATGTTGTTGTTGCTTTGTTTGAAATCATCAATGATTTTCTGTGAATTGTCGGTTGAGCCATCGTTAACGACAATTATTTCGTACTCATTAGCCGGAATATCCTGAGCCAAAACCGATGACAAGCACTTTTGCAGGTACTTTTCCGTGTTGAATACTGGTATTATTATCGACAAAAACATGGCCTATGCATTTAAAGATTTGGTGAGAAATTCAACAGAATACTTTCTGAAGTTTTCTAGCAATGGATTTACAACATCGTAATTGATAGGGGATAAGGCTGCTATTTCGTCTGGTGAGGATACAATGCGGTTCTCCAAGCCAAACATTTTTAACAGAGACTCGAACCTAGACAAGCCACGTTGCTTGTTTCCATATACATAGAATTGCTTGTTGAAAATTATTGAGAAAACTGCGCCGTGGAACGAATCTGTGAACACATATTCTGCATCGTCAATGCTTCTTAGCCACAGATATGGTGATGGCATTTCGGAGTTGCTTTTGCTGTAGTTGGGGTCAATTGCTGAAATTTCGCAATTGGCCGTCTGTGCTATTTTGTTTAGAATGCTCTGTTTAATAGCATCTGAATCAAGAATGTACGCAAAAACTTTATTCTGCTGGCTTGTGGTTTGTCCTTTGCCGATTAGCATTCTGTAGTCATCTGCGCTCAATAGCATTGTCGGGTCAACAACGTGCTTGGCATCGACATGCAAATATCTTTCGCACAATTCAACTCCAGAGTTTTCCCGTACCGATATTGCATTGAATTTCTTTGCACAATTTGCAACTTTTTCTGTCAATGGTTCTGGGTATTCCCAGTTGGAAACGCCAAACGATGCTGCGTATGCTATTCGTAAGGCTTTTTCATCGGTAAGAAAATCCAAGAACATATTGCTGAGGGTGAATGCATTCATCTTCGGACGCCAAACTTGGTCGCTGCCAACTATGTATGCATCAAAATGCATCTTGTTCAGTTCCGACAAATCCTTCATGTATTCGGTCCTTTTGATATTGTTGTTGATAAAGGTTTGGCTTTCTTTGTAGAACTTTTCGCTCAGCTTTTTGTTCATCCAGATAGGAGCGACAGTCTTTATGTCTTTGCGAAGTAAATATTTCTTAAATATGTTGTTGCAGATTCCTAGGATAAGTCTCGTGGTTATCCTCTGGTTGCCTTTGTACCATACGGTAACTGCATCGTGTCCCTGCTTGCGCAGGAAATGTTGCAGCGCGTATGCCTGTAGCATTCCGCCATAATTGCTGCCGATGCCTAATGTTATGATGGCTATTTTCATTTTTTTATGATTCGCTTTATTTTGTTTATAACTCGCTGTACGAATGAAACCTTTGTGAAATCAGCAATTCTTTTTGACACTGGTTGGCTGTACTCTGCAAAAAATATTTCCCTTTTCGGGTGTGGCTTTACTGATCTTTCAATTGGGCTGTTTCGTTCAACTAGCGTTTCGTACGGAAAAACTTGTTTTATAACTTTTGCCTTATCTAAGGCATCTTTTCCCTTTTGAGTGTAGCAAATTACAGCGCATACTCCTTTGTCATCAGAGAAGTCGCTTGTATGTTTTTCAAGTCCCCAGAAATCGCCGATGGCTATGTCGCAGCCGCTTTTGCCTTGCTTGGCTTCGCAGTTGTGGCAGGATGGTCGAAGGTACAGATTTTTTAGGAAACCTTTGAAGAATATGTTCTCGGTGTATTTTTTGCCACTAAGTAAGGCACCGTTTGTGTCGTTTATGCACACCATAAAGTTTGTCCAACCTTTGCGTTTGTCTCTGAAACTTATATTGCCAATTTGGTCAGTCGAAAAATTTTCCGACAAGTAGTCTCTCCACACTTTGCCAGATGGAACGCCGTGGCAGATTATTTCCACAGTCAAAAGATTTTCGTATTCCTTTCCCAAGAAGTGCATTAATCCTGCTATCTGGCATGATGTTCCAGAAAATAGTACATTTTTGCCTTTTTTTAGCAGTTCCTCAGTTTCGCGAAATGTATTTCCGATTTTGCTTTGAATGTATTTGCTCCCTTGCAAAGCCTTTAGCTCTGTGATTGAGGATGCTTTCACATGTTGGACTTCCCATTTGCTGTCGAATGCCGCTCCGAATACATGTCCGCCGGTTTCTACATAATGTTTTGCAAGTGAATAGAAAATTCCTCCCGAACTGCTTTTCGCAAGGTCTTCGCTGTTGTCGTTTCTTGCGGCATAGCATATTATTGAATCACGCTTTTCGTATGGGTTTTCGGCAGGACAAACCTTTGTACATTTGCCGCAGTTTATGCAAACCGTATTGTCAACAGCGGGGTACATAAATCCATCTTTGTCTTCCTGCATCGATATTGCATTCAGTGGGCAAATATTGACGCAAGCCGAACAAGCCGAACATTTTTCTATATGACAGATACTATGCATTTTCCTTTCGTTGAGTTTTGCGTTTTACAATGTTGACAAGATTTTTTCTCTCATTTTTGTTCATGCCTATTGTTATAGCAAGTAATGCTGTCCAAACGACTGATACCATTGCTGTTACAATCATTCGGATTATCCTTGGTTCCATAAAATATACAGTAATCAGAGGAACAACTGTTGCAAGTATTGATATTCCCAGACATGTCAAAATGACTTTTTTTATGTACTCCTTTGCTTTTATGTTCACATTGGGCATTTTGTGTAGTATTGTTATTCTCGCGATGTGGGCTATAACTGAAATAACTATTGCAATGACCATTGTAGATTCTGGATTGTAGCCTAAACTCAGGAATATATACGAAACAGGCAGGTTTGTAATTATTATGCATCCAACAATTAATTGGTATTTCTTTACATTTCCAGTCGCCTGAACTACTGCTATTAATGGGTTGGCTAATGATTCGATTACGGCATTGATAATTACAAGTCTAGTAAATGCTATTGCATGTTCGGGAACTTCGTCAAGCCAGATGTCGAGGATTGTTTCTGTTTCAAAGAGTAGGGGAAGTGCGATTAGCAGTATTAGGTAAAATGAGAATCGTGAACTTTGGAATACCAGTTGTTTCATGCCGTTGTATTCGCCTGCCGCATAGGATTTTACAATTTGTGGGCGTACGGCTGTAAAAAAGTTGTTTGCAAATTGCGAAATGGCATTGAACACTTGATACGCTATGCCTCGTGCTGCATTTACAACAGTGTTGAAGAAGATATTAATCAGCATGTTAATGCCTTGGCTGCGAACAACCGAAGCCAGTGCACCAAAGATGGTCCATCCGGCATACGAAAGAATTGACGAGAAATCTTTCTTGTTTGTTCCGAACCTTATGTGGCACTCTTCGAACTTTCTTCTCGCATACGCAAAGTATATTAGCGCAACGCTGAATGCAATGGCTGCCATCAGTATTGAATATAATTCCAGTTTGTCTGAAAATGGTATTGTTGTTAAAAGAATTGTGAGCAATAGTTTTACAACGACTTCATAAACACTTATATAAGCATAAATGTTCATTTTTTCGTGGGCTGTTATATCTGCTTGAAATGGAATTGAGAGAACGTTGAAAACCATTGCCAGTATCGAGAATTGATACACAATGTTTGCCGAATGCATTCTTGTTTCGGGTATGTTCAGCTTGGCGTTAAGAAACCAAAGCCCGACAGTTTCTGCAACGACAATAATAATTGCTGCTAGTATTGCGTATATTGTTACGTTTGCTGCAAATATTTCCTTCAGGTTGTTTATGCCTTCCTTGCCAAGTTCGTACGAAAAAAAACGTTGCGATGCGCCTGCCATTGTGCCGCTTAGGAAAGTGAACATTGCCACAATTCCTCCGACAACATTGTATATTCCATAGTCAGTCTCACCCAATATCTGTAGCACAATCCTAACCACATATAGGTTTATGCCCATTATAAATAGGAGCCTGACATACAGGAATATAGTGTTAGATAGTATTTTCCGCTTGTTTATCCTCGATTCCATTTCGCTCTTTTTCCGTTTTATGGAACTTGTAAAAAATTGCCATTATGGTAATGTAGAAGAACTGGTCGTATATGTTGTACATGGGTTCGTTGGTTATGGCAACCATTGCGAATAAGATTACTATCAGAATCATATTCGGAGAATAGCTGTTGGTTCCCGCCTTGTGCGATTTGCATGAAACGAAAAACGGGATTATGTACAGTAGCATGTAGGCAATCAGTCCTATTATTCCATACTTGTATGCAATTGCAATGTATTCGTTGTCGGGATGCTTGTTGTCAAAATATTTCTTGTCGGGCGAATGTCCGAATACAGGTCTGTCCTTTATGTCTTCATACATGCTTTTCCACATTGCAATCCTGCCCTTAACCGATTGGGATTCAACAATATCGTTGCCCATAAGTTTGCCTGCGTAACTCATGGCCTTGTCGTTGTCGTCAATTCTCCATTCTGTGCCTTTTAGGATAAAGTCTGCATTTATGATTAACAATATTGTGGAAATTGATACTACTGTTTGGATGATAACTTTCTTTATTGGAATCCTTTTTATTATAAAGTTTGCGATGAGCAATATTACAAATGCAATAAGAGCCGTTCTAGACTGACATAAAATCATTAGTACCAGTGCAATAAAGCTGAAAATCTTTTCTTTTAGCGGCCATTCCCTTTTTGGAGAATACAATATCAGGAAGAATAAAAACAATATTGCGTTGTGATTAGGATTCAGCATTGTTCCAATCATTCGTTTGGGACCTGGCGAACCATCGGAGTAGTGTCCGAAATATGCAAGCTGTATGTTGTCTTCGCCGCAATATACAGGCATAACGGTTTCGTTGAAGTTGAATATGTTAAAGAAATGGAAAATGTTGAAAATCACCAGTGCTACGAATACAGCATCGATTGTTCTTGAAAATATTTTTATGTCAAATTGGTTCTTTATGAACAGGTAGTAGCAGTATATCTTGAAAACCCTGAATATGTCGAAATAGTTTCTGTAATAGCCTATCTGTTTGTTTATTAGCATTGAGAACAAGATGTAGGCGATTGCCCCGCCAGCTATGCAGGTTGCTTTTAGGTTGTCGTGCCTATACCATTGTTTTATGATTATTGTAATGATTATGAATGGCAATAGCAAATCAGTAAATCCGATTGCTAGAGAACCGAGTATTCTTATGTTTGGCAATAAAAGCAGGAATGGAAATATTAGCACAAATAAGATTTCGTTGTATGATAATCTTGGTATTATGTTACTTAGCCACTTCATGTCAATATAAAAAGGTTGCAAAATTAATATTATTTTTTTATTGGTACAATATATTTTTAACGCAAGAATGAATGATAGCCATTTGTAAATCATAGAATTAGTATTATCTCAAAAAAACATAATGTTAAGTGGATTTTATTAATTATTTTCGCACTATAAATTTTAGAACAATGAAAATAGCTCTTGCTCAATTAAACTATCACATTGGAAATTTTGAATCCAATGCACAGAAAATCATAACAACAGCAAAGAAAGCAAAGGAAAACGGTGCCGACCTTGTTGTTTTTTCTGAATTGTCGGTTTGCGGATACAGCCCCGATGATTTGCTGTATCGTACTGATTTTGTTGACGGATGTAATGCCGCAGTGGAAAAAATAATTGCTGAATGTGCCGACATTCCTATAATAATAGGAGCTCCTTTGGCTGATGTATCCAATAAAGGAAAAAGTCTCTTCAATGCGGCTCTATTTATTGCAAACGGCGATGTCAAGTCGCAGTGCAAGACGGTTTTGCCCGATGAAGGTGTGGTTGATGAACATAGGTATTTCGAGCCAAGCGACAAGTTTGATATCATTAACTTGAATGGTGTAAAAATCGCCTTGACAGTTGGAGGTGATGTCGTTGATTATCCAATGGATATGCTTGCAAAGTTAACTCCTGACTTTATTGTAAATATTTCAGCTGTACCGTACGCACACGATGACACTCATTTGTCCGATTTGTCGCAGGTTGCAAAAAAATACGGCTTGCCTTTGCTGAATGTAAATCAGGTAGGTGCTAACACCAATCTTATTTACGAAGGTCGCAGCATCGCTTTCAATGCCGAAGGCAAGGTAATCGCAGAATGCAAGTCGTTCGAAGAAGATTTGCAATATGTTGAAACAAAATCTTTTAAGTCGGAAGGAGAGGAGCTTCGCAGAATGGACACTACCGAAAGCATATTCCATGCTATAACACTTGGTTTGCGTGACTATTTTGCAAAGATGAACTTCAAGACGGCTGTTCTCGGTCTGTCTGGCGGAATTGATTCGGCTGTGGTTCTGGCTCTTGCCGTGAATGCTCTTGGACGCGAAAATGTTCATTCGATACTTATGCCTACATGCTATTCTAGTTCGCATTCGGTTGACGATTCTCTTGAAATGCTAAAACGTACAAAATCAAGCTATCACATTATCCCGATTGAAGATTTGCGTAATGCTTTCGGAACTGCTATGGCTGAAGCATTTGAGGGCACAAAACCCGGACTTGCCGAAGAAAATATTCAGGCTCGTTTGCGTGGCAGCATATTGATGGCATATTCCAACAAGTTTGGCAACATTCTGCTCAACACTTCAAACAAGAGTGAGGAAGCCGTTGGTTACTCGACGCTTTACGGTGACATGTGCGGTTCGTTGTCGTTGCTTGGCGATGTCTATAAGACAGAGGTTTACCGACTTGCACGTTACATCAACGAACATTGCGGCAACATCATTCCACAACACATCATCGACAAGGCTCCGTCTGCAGAGTTGCGTCCCGACCAGAAAGACCAGGATTCACTGCCGCCATACGACATTCTCGATGGCATCTTGAACTGCTACCTTGAAAACAACATGACTGCCGATGAGATAAAAGCCAAAGGTTTTGATGCAGAAACTGTTGACTTCGTTTTGAAACTGGTTAAGCGCGTGGAATACAAGCGTTTCCAAGCACCTCCGATTCTAAAGGTTTCATCTTGTCCGTTTGGACATTCGCAAAGCCTACCGTTGGTAGCAAGGTATTAATAACAATGGACAATTGATAATGTACAATGTGCATTTGTAGCGGCGCAATGCATTGTGCCGCTACATTTTTTTTACCTCGTAGAGGTTGCATCTCAATAAAAAACAACAACT
>JAGCNN010000269.1 GCA_017645925.1 Bacteroidales bacterium | reverse complement strand
GACTTCTGAAGAAGGCCGTTTCCGAATTCCGCGAGAACATCAACGAAGGAAGCACCTACCCGACCATCGGCATCGTCGGTGAAATATACCTGAAATACAACGCATTCAGCAACAAATATGTCGTGGATTGGCTCAACGAACAAGGCTTCGAAGTTGCAGTGCCGTCGATTTACAATTTCTTCATCAACGGACTGGTAAACAACGCTGTAAACCGCAAATACCACATAAAGCCCAGCAAGACGCCAACATTCGTAAGCACAGGCATTTACAATCTTATAGCAAGGTTTGCCCGCAAGTACGACAAGATTTGCGCAGGCTTCCCGAGCTATCGACCGTTTGACAACTTGTTTGAAGCATTTGAAGATGCCACCAAGATTGTAAATCCCGCCACCAACTTCGGTGAGGGCTGGCTTCTGCCTGCCGAAATTGCCAACTACGCAAAGAACGGAATCAGCAGCGTGGTAAGTTTACAGCCATTCGGATGTATAGCCAACCACATCATTTCCAAGGGAATGGAGAAGAAAATCAAGCAGATTTACCCCGATATGAACCTACTCTTCCTCGACTTTGACGCTGGCACCTCCGAAGCTAATGTTTTCAACAGGTTACACTTCATATTGGAGAATGCGAAAAGCAAAAGCATGGGAAAATAAGAGT
The DNA here is from genome assembly GCA_017645925.1 of Bacteroidales bacterium. Taxonomy (GTDB): domain Bacteria; phylum Bacteroidota; class Bacteroidia; order Bacteroidales; family ML635J-15; genus Bact-19. The sequence goes on along the minus strand of JAGCNN010000269.1, from coordinate 4,277 downwards.
ATTTCTGCTCGGCTTTTTCATTTTGACAATGTTGTTGCTTATGATACAAACAGTTAGCATTTGAACGAATCCGCTGGCTGAACTTGTCGAAGTCAAGGTGACCAAATGATATAATGCCTATTAACCTTACCCTTCGACAGGCTCAGGGGGCGGTTAAATGAAAGAGCCGTGAGTATTTTGCCTATATTTTTCGCAATCAGCAATTACCACTGATTACCAACATCATACATACATGCAGATTTCTGGAGGTTACAACACTCTAAAAGTCCGAACAATGGCTTATAGAAGACCTATCTCGCTGTCTATCAAGCAAAATGCAGAAAGCGACAGCATGACATTAGAGCAACATCAAACTCCCTAAACTATCAAGAAAGCCGACCAACTATCACGGTTACGCTTTGTATCAAAGGTCTTTTGGACTTTTATAACCACATGCTGCCCATTTGACAACTTGGCATCCTGAATCAATTTTGCTGGGACAAAAGCGGTCTCCTCTCCTTCATTCACGAAACCAAAACCACCAGCAGCTATCTTAATGTCTCCTTCAAATGACGAAAACTCAGTGATATTCAACGTAACAACCTTCCGTGCCAACCTTGAATTGCGCTTGTAGAAACCAAAGTTACCATTAGTCGGGGCAACACTGCCAAACCAATCGGAGGCGACAATGTCCCTAAACGACTGCGGTACTTGCCAAGCATTCTTTTTACATTCTCCAACAGCAAGCATAACCTCACACGATGCCTCCGCATACATCTGCCTACGTGCAAAATCAACTGCAAGATGCTCTCGTACAACAATTTGCATTTCTGGTTTAGACTTACACATTATAGCAACGCATAAGCACGAAACACGCATATCCGCGTCATCGGATGCCTCTGACAATGCTAACCATGCGCCAGCATCATTCGGTTTGGAAGCAACATACGGAAGAAGCATAACAAACGCCTCATGGCAACGACCAAGCGATATGTACAGCTTTGCCTCGTAATACAAAAGATACTTATATCGCGGATAATCAATGCGTAGCTGGTGTAATTTCTGCGCAAGCGACAACTTCTTCCCTTCATCACCAGAAACAAGAATCGACTTTGCCAATTCTATATAAGCCTGCTCAGCCAATGGCAACGACTTATTTTCCTCATTATCATTACATTGATAACATTCTGCCGGTAAATTGTCAAGATTCCACCATTCACAAAACTCGCCATATCTTTTCCAACGTGCACGTTCACGATGAAACGCCTTAAACATAAACAAATAACTTGAATCGGAAACAAGCATCGGCAAGCCTTTGATACTCTCGAAAATACAATCGCACAAAACATCTACATGCTTGTCAATCTTGTAGGTAACGTATATAATCTTACCTATCTGGAACTGCACCGACGAGTAAAAAACAAGTTCGTCGGCTGGCATAGAAGCTTCAGGCAGCAACTTTATGTTTTCACAAAACATTTCAATATCGGCAGTCTTAACAGCTTTTTTCAAGTATTCGTAAACTGTCCATGCATACGCACGCCTAATCTCCAAATTGTCAGGATTAGCTGCTAATTCTGTTTGCGCCGCATTGCGAGCCTCCTCAAGCCGCCCTGCGTTCTTAATTTCCATTATTTCATTAAAAGTCATAACTATATGTTATAAAAAACATTAAATTCAAGAACGATTTACATACCGCCCTACAATTTTAAGGCACGAAGTTAATAAAAGATTTCGGAAAGACAAAACAGACAAAATTTTTGTCCAAAACAAAAAAGCTCGGAACCAAAGTCCCGAGCCCATCAAAAATTTTAATTATGAAAAAAAAAATATTTTATTTCAATGCAAATATAAGTATCCCAACAATTAATCATCAAAAAAAATATAACAAGTTTTCAACACGCAAATGTATCGTTCTCCTTTTAATAATCTCTGTATCTTACGAAATTAAACCTTGATACTTTTACACCGTTCTCCTCTACCGTTTCGCGTGTCGTGGTAGATGCGACACACTTTATACCATTGTCTTTAAGCTTATTGACAAGCGAAAACGTAAAGTTCATCTCGCCCATAAGGTGAACGGCGGATACGTCTTTCATTTCCAATATTCTTTGCAGATATTCGTTTGCCAGTTTTTCGATATAAGCCTCGTCGCCATCGGGCAAAACCTGCGGGAATGGCAAATCGACAACATTTCCGCCAGCGGCAGAAATCTGTTCGGGAGTCCAGTTTGAAGACGGATGGTTGGAGAGATTTAGGAACATATAAAACTAATTATCTGAATGTAAAACATATTCTGTACTTCTACCGTTGGATTCTTTTTTCAATACGCCTTTGCTAACCAAATCCTGAATGTCCCTCAATGCCGTATCGGTGGAACACCTGTTGATTTTCGCCCATTTGCCAGTCTGAAGCTTGCCGTCGAATCCGTCCCACAGCATATTGATTATTTTAATTTGACGGCTATTGAAAACCACCTCGCTGTGTTCGCTCCAGAAAACAGCCTTTTGAAGTGTGCGGTTGGTAACTCCAATTGCTTTATTTATAGCACTTTCGAGGCAATCCAAGAACCACAACATCCACTCCGAAATATCCAGACCACCTTTCTGAGTACGTTCCAATACATCATAATAGGCTTTCCTATTTTCGGCTATGGCAGCCGACATACTGTAGAATCGGTTCTGAGTGCCATCGTAACGAGCCAGAAGCATATCCATAATTGTACGACCTAAACGTCCATTACCATCACCGAACGGATGTATAGTGACAAACCACAGATGCGCTATGGCGGCTTTCAAGATACCATCAACCGAACTATTGGCAATATAGTCAAGCAAAACATCCATCATTTCAGGCACTTTTGATGAATCTGGTGCTTCGTAGTGGACTTTTTCCTTTCCGTAACGCCCCGAAACAACTTGCATTGGCAAGGGACTGTTGCGCCATGCCCCAACGGTAATTCTTTCCAAACGCATAGGCGAAGGGAAAAGTAAAGTGTGCCATCTGAAAAGTTTTTCTTTAGTAAGCACCTCGTTGCAATTCTTTATGGCATCGAGCATAACTTCGACAACACCTTCAATATACTGATTGGATGCTGGAATGCCAGCTTTGTCGAGTCCCAACTGCCAAGCCACCGATGAGCGCACGTCATCGCGGTTGAGCGTAATACCCTCGATTGCCGACGACATTATGATGTCGGATGTGATAGAATCCATAGCAGCAGTTTCTTTCACTTCAAATCCAAGTGTTCCCATTATGCCAGAAAGTTTTCCTGCACAGAACTTTACCTCTGAAAGCCTTTGCAAAACCCTCTGCGAATCCCAAGTAAAATTCGGAAAATCTTTTTGTTGCCAGATGTACATATCGTCCAATTTTTATTCACCGCAAATTTTGCGGCAAAAATAATAATTTTTCACCGCAAATGATTATTGAAATTCAGAAAACATAACAAAAAAAATTATTAGTGTCCGCTAAAGTAGCCACCCCGTCATCCGTAAAACAAAGCGAACCTTCCGTAAGCCGAAAGCAAAGCAAACGGAGGACTTTTGCTCTGCTAAGGCGAGGAAGCTCTGTGAAACAAACCGACTAAGGAACGTGTCGTGTGAGCCTGTTTGTACGGAACTCTCTCACGAAACGAAGTGAGTAATCTGTTCTCTACTAATCCGTTCACAGATTACGGACAGCAGTCTTCACAACGCTCCCCGTTCCGTATCGCGTGTTACGACTAGCTTCCGTACCTTTAGCTCACGCAGCGAAGCAAGTAAATGACAAGCTCTTTTATTCTTATTGTCCTATAAACACTTGATAACATTATAATTACGCGTATCATCCTTGTTTATAGCGGACACTAATACAAAAAAATATTGCAAAGCCACAAATGCATTTCTTTATGTTTTTCTTCTTCCACTTTGACTACTTTAGGAAACACAAAAAAAGCCCGAAACTTCTGTTCCGGGCTTTTTATGAGCATAATTATGAAAACCTATTTAATCTCAAAGATCTGTCCGCTGTGAAGCAACTGGTCAACAGTCTTAACCTTGGTGGTTGCAACTGCATTGTCAACCTGCTCCTGCAACTTGGTTTCGTATGTTGCATCGTCAACGCTACGGATAACGCCGATTGCCAGCGGGTAAGTCATCTTAGCAAGCAAGTAGTGGATGCTCGGATTCTTGGTTGTCATGTCGTGAACCAAGATGTCCTTTTCGGTAATGCCGTTTTCGCCAATCTTAACGACCTTGAGGTCGGCACCATCGAGAACAAGTCCCTTGTCGTGTTCCTTACCGAAAATCATAGGCTTG
>JAGCNN010000268.1 GCA_017645925.1 Bacteroidales bacterium | reverse complement strand
TTTTTACGAAATTTGCGTACAAGTTGTGCATACGATTATATAATTTAACTTTTTTGTCTTTGCTAAATTATTAAAAATCAACGATATGTACAACTTTTTATCTGTTTTTTTTCAATGATTTTTTAATCCCGCCAAAGGGTCTATAATCTTTTACTATTGATTTTTAAATAAGTTTATTAACTTTGTCATCATAAAATTCATACGATAAAAATACGCAGAAAAAACAATATTAACATAGGAGAACAAACCATGGCAATAGACAAAAGCATTCTTGATTCGTACACAAATGGATACAAATTCTATTTAGATGATTTGAAAAACAGGAATATCAAAGGAGAAGACTACGATGAAGTAGAAAAGAACTACAACCGCCTGATTGAACTTGGCGAACAATGCTCGGACTTAAACGAATTTAACGCCAAGATGATGGAGGAAAACATATCAACAAAAATATCGAATGCCTACTCACATGCTATAATGGGGAGCATCAATAATAACATGCCAAATATGGGAATGTCAGGTGCTGCTTCAATGGCGGGAGGAGCTATCATGAACGCAACCAGCAAAATTGCCGCTTCAGCCGGTCTTAATGTAAATATTCCGGGAGTTTCGCAATTGGGTAATGTTTCCGGCATAGGCAGCAAATTGAAAGGCTTGTTCTCGTCCTCCAAAAATGAAAAGGATGACGACAGCGGCTCTTCAAGACAATATAAAATTAGAAGAACCTAAACGAAACTGCCATCGTAAAAATTCTAAGTTTCCGCACCAATGCCGAAATATGGCGAAGCAAGTTTTTTTGTCTTTGACAGGAGGTTCATTTGGGAACATAGCGAACAACAAATAATAATATCGCATCTTAGCAAAACATCAAATACGAAAAGTCATGGGTAACGGCAAAAACATCTGCAAATATCTGAAAGAGGTTCGCAAAAACATTGCAGCAGAGAATAATATCCCGCTGGAACAAACCGAATGTACCTACAAGGGCGAATGTCTAGGCACTTGTCCGCATTGCGAAGCCGAGGTTCAATACATCGAGCAGGAACTTGCTAAAAAAGGCAAAATGAACATACTCGGCAAAGCGGCCACCATAGCAGGACTTACACTGAGTATGGCTGCTTGCAACTCCGGAGGACTTCAAATTGTAGGAGATGTACCTGTAAGAGGCAAAATTGCAGACATTGATACCACACACCAGCAAACAGCAATCGACACCTCACATCAATCTCAAGAAATACAAGAACCTCTGATGGATATTGTTCCCGTAAAAGTCAACGAGATTGACTCAGCAAAAACAGAAATCGCCCCTATAATCGAACCGATAGATATGGATGACCCACCACTTAGGGGCAAAGTACCAGAATATAGCAATCCAACAGAAAAATCCGATGACCAAAAGGAATAGCCTTTGGAAGCTGTCCCATTCATAGGAGTTTCGCGACATCGCATCAATATCGACGGCACAGGTGTTACCACTTTGGCAGCATTCCATGGATGTCCGTTACGTTGTCGCTATTGCCTCAACCCTGCTTGCTTCGGAAAAACGGACAAGCTACCACACTATACACCCCAGACACTTTTCAACCATGTCCGCATCGACAACATTTATTTCCTCTACACTAGCGGAGGCATCTGTTTTGGCGGTGGCGAACCGCTACTAAGAACCGATTTTATCCGTGAATTTCGCAAACTTTGTGGAGACGCATGGAAAATTACAGCCGAAACTTCGCTTGCCGTACCGCGTTCATCGGTAGAAGCCGCCGCCGAAGTCATAGACGACTTCATTGTTGACATAAAGGACACCAATCCAGCCATCTACGAGGCCTACACTGGCCGCAGCAACCGAGGGAGCCTGCAAAACTTACGCTGGCTTATTTCGGCAAAAGGACAAGAACATGTTATGGTTCGCGTGCCTCTCATTCCCAATTACAACACCGAGGCAGACCGCGACCGTTCAATTGCATTACTTTTGGAAATGGGAGTAACACAGATAGACAGATTTGAATACGTGATAAGATAGATACAGAATTATTGTTGTCCGATAAAAATTGGGACAGAGCACATAATCATAACATTATCAATTATCCATTGCCAATTGTCCATTGTTTTTCCAAAACAGCATAATCCCCGTGAACAAACAGAAGAAAATTATCCCATTTATAATGCAGAACATGTCCTCGATACAGAAGAAGCAAAGTGTTATTATACACCACCATATCATAGTGCTGTTTCGTGATTTTATAGCTTTGCGGAACATGGCAAAGAACAGCATTAGCAACGATGCAATTCCAAGTATCCCAAACGAGGCAAACGAGCGCAAAAACTGGTTGTGAGGAGAACAAGTACCTTCATATTTTTCACCAAGACGCATCTTCATTTTCTTTTCCATCTCGGCATAAACATCGCCTTGTCCGGTGCCTATTAGCCAATTTTCGGAAATGACCTCCGTTGCAGAAGCCATGCAATTGATGCGGATGGCTGTCGATTCGTTTCGCATATATGCAGTTTCGTCACCATCGTGCTGCGCCTTGACGCTAGCAATCATACTATCCAGCCTGAATTTTACCATAGGTATTGACATAATGGTCAAAGCAAGCGCAATTATGCCGACAGAAGTTACTATCGAAAGCCACTTGGGTATTTCTTTTGAAACTAACATCCTAATTATTAAACATATTGCATATATGCAGAGTATTATAATTGTGATTTTTGACGAAAGCAGACAAATGAATCCTATATTTGCGACAACAAGAATTATCTCGCTGATAATAAGCAGTTTCCGCTGTTTCCAATTCTCGCGCATAATGTTTTCCGTGAGGATTATTATTGCAAACATTGCATAGTAGGAATGATGATGCGGAGACCTTAGCAGATGCGTATAGAAAAACTCATTGGCGTTTTGTGTTTCAAGGTAGTTGCTATAAGCATTGATGATACTGAATATCATTATGACAAGAATTCCTGCAATCAGAGACAATTCTACGAGGTCAAGTTTCTTTGCGATACTGTTTTGCCGAAAGGCTGTAGCAAGGAAAGGAAAGGCAAACAGAGAAAGAGCCGTTTCGGTATTGCGTAGCGCTGTGCCCAAATCGTCGGAATAAGTAAGACCTACCAGATAAAGCATAAACGGTATTATCATAGCCCAGAATCCTAGCGTGCGAACCGATTCTCTCAATGCGCGATAGTTGCGCGGCCTTGCAAGAAACATCACACTTAAAGCAACGATTACAGGAGAAGAATATTCGATGTGTACGGGAATAAGGAAAGCAACTGCGCAAAGTAGCACAATTTCAAGCATATCAAGGTAATATGAGAACTTGCTTGCCGTCATTCCAATTTGCAAAGTTATAAAATCCAAGCAGATGACATACGATTAAAAATAAAAAAACGGGAAACCGAAGCTTCCCGCCATATTTTCATACCGAATTGCCTTTAATACTGATGCTGGTTAATGTATCTGTTGAGTTCATCGATAGACGAAGTAAATGTAAAAACTTCGTTTACCTTGAAGTAATTACGTCTGTCGTAGCAGTGGTCGAATGCATATTTTGCAAATGTGAGCCTGTCGCTATCAAACGAAAACAGACGGCATATCTCCCTAATTTGTTCAGCGCTCATACACGTTGCTGCACAAGCCTGCTTTGCCAATGTCATCTTGGTACTTGAATAGGGAGTGTTGTTTATCATTTGCCTCAAATCGTTGAAATCCATCTCGGACATGAAGTAGTGGCAGTTTGGATTGTCGCACTGTATATAGCCGTAACCCGAATATGGACCATTGTTGTAGCCACCGTATGGCTGCTGATTGTTTGCCATCTGGTTGGTTATGTACCTGTTAAGCTGGTCAACAGATGAAGAATAAGTAAATGCCTGTCCAACAATGTAATACCTATAACGGTCGTAACAATAATCGAAAGCATATTTTGCAAATTCAAGTCTGTTTGATTCGAACGAAAATTCCTTGCACAAGTCTCTAATCTGGTCGGATGTCATGCAATTGAAACGGCAAGCCTGCTTTGCCACCGTCATACGGGCATTGTCATAGTAACGTGCTCTTACCTGTGCCTTTAGCGAGTTGAAGTCATTTTGATGCATCGGTGCGTTGCAACGAGGATTGTCGCTCGGTCCGTATCCATTGTTCCAGTAACCATTGTTGCCATAGCCATTGTTTCCACCGTGGTTGCCATGCCCATTATTATTGCCGTATCCGTGGTTGCCATGCCCATTATTATTGCCGTATCCGTTGTTGCCATGTCCATTATTATTGCCGTAACCACCGTTATTGCCGTGACCACCATTGTTGCCATGATTGTTGTTGCCATAGCCGTTGTTACCATGGTTATTACCGCCATGCCCGCCATTGTTGTTATTGCCGTGTCCGTTATCTTTGGTTTCGGTAGAGCCGTTGTTGTCCTTGGTTACGGTTGTACCATTGCCTTGATTGTTTGATGAAGAATGTTGGCGCGGAGTAGTGCTAACAGTTTTCATCGTGTAAACGTTTTCGCGACCTTTTACAAGCTGCACCTTTATTTCTTTGTCATCGCTGCTTACCGACAGTGTCCGGGAAAGAGTTGGCACGCCGCTGCGCTGGAATTCAACCCTAATGTTGATGTTTTTTCCACTGATATTTGCAGCCTTTACATTTGTAGCTGCTGTTGAGTTCTGCTTTACGTTGTTGACATACAATGTGAACAAGTCGCCATTGTCGGTATAAAATACCAAATCGTTGTTTTGTGCAATGCCAGCGAGTGCTGCAAGGCAGATAATTGCTATGAATATAAATCGTTTCATAAATCGAATGTTAAATATTTTCGCAAAGGTAGTCAATTTTATTCAACTTCCAATACAATTCTAAACCATCTGTCAGTTTGCGTACAGCCACCTAATGCACAAAGTGATAAAATTTAGTTTTTGCGATTGCGATTGACTGATAATCAAAAATTATTAACTTTGCAACCATTGATTAAAACTTGAATCACATGAGAATATCGCTTTTGCTTACATCTGCAATTATGCTTATTGCGTTGCTTTTTTTGTGCATGTCGTTCAGTTGCGACAACCGACTAAAAGACAAAGACTTCACCTATTATAAGTATCATGTTGGAAACGGATATTCGGGGCAATCATACGACTATATGATTTACGAGAAAGACGGTGTTGTAATAGCCAGCATAAATGAATGCAACTACCTTATGATGAGGGATGATACAATTCCTTGCAAGGAACGTGTTGTAAAAGATGTTCCACGCGAAAAACTTGAGCAGGTAGGCAAGTTGCTCGTTGATGCCCAAGTACAGAAATGGGAAAGCTACTACAATAATCCTGATGTCTTTGATGGAGACAATTGGTCGGTTTCAATTCAATTTGGCGACCAAAAATTCGACTCTAATGGCTACATGAACTGGCCAAATAAAGCACCATTCCGTGCAATAAATGAAATTATTGTTGAAATTTGCGGTTCAAGTCAGGAATAGCATAAAAATAGACATACTTACATTAGTTTCCATGAAAAAGATAATACTTATTTCCACTTTTACACTTGTTTCTGCGTTTTGCTTTGCGCAGATTAAACCCGTGAAAATAGCCAAGAACGCCAACCTGTTCCATTACGAAGTATATGACTATGGTGCGACAATTGACTCATCGGTTATGCAGATTGTTCTCCAAAAGTCTGCATATCTTATTGTTTCGGAAGAGAAAGAAGGCGATATAATTCCAGGCTATTCCCACGAGTCAACATTTGTAAACCTTGAAGCTGATAGTACTTATGCACGGGCGACTTTTGCTACTGGCGAATGCTACGAAGTGGCTACAAAGTTCAGTCGCTCCGACATTGACTATGATACCACAAAAATCAATGGATTAACCTGTTACACCTGCAACATCAATAGCAACAAGCTGGAATTCTTTGTGCAGGATTATCCGTACGACTTGAACCCCATGCCGTATTACGGACGGTTCAAGGGCGTGGTTGTGGCGTTCCGTCGCAACGGGCAGACATATCTGCAACTTAAAGCAACTTCTTACGATAAGATGTTTGACAAAATAGTGCCAAATAACACTAATTATCAGCGCGTTACTTCGCGACAACTATCGCAGTTGAAAAAAGACAAGCTGATAATTACCACTCGCATTTTTGACGATGTGCAACTCAGCTGGGGCAAGAAAAACGACCATATTGATGGCGATTACCGAGCAAATACTCCTTTTGACAGCGTGTTGCATTATGCGGGCGGAACGCTTGCGCTGAAGCGCATCCGTCTGCCCAAACTGCCAAGTCACTACCAGACCTTCATAGAGTTGCACCAGCGCAGCAATGGCGATGCCTACGACCGCACAGGCTCCGTGTTTGTAATCCCTGGTGCAAATCAGCAACTTTGTCCCAACTTTATTGACGGCATAAACAACCATCCCGATTCGCTGCCGATATTCGTCGGCAAGGATGGTCAGACATATCAAGGAATAATGCCGGGAATAAGCAGTTTGGAACAGTATAAAGTTTCGTCGATGGTTTACACTCCGCCTGTTGAACTGATGCGTTTCTTCACGCCTTTTGGGGTGGGACATTTCAACGACCGCGTGCAGATTGACGGTCTCGAGTGGGCAGACGAAACCTATTACAAGCAGGATGTTACAGACCTAGCATCGTTGCTGCGCGGCGAGGTGTGGATTGGAGTTTGGATTGGGAACTACGATGGTGGCGGTCACAAGGTTACGCTCAATTTGAAGTCTTATCCAGAAAGCGAACTCTGGGACGATGAGACGGAAGGCAGCAGATGCATACCGCTGTTCAACACCTGCAATGTGCTTGAGATGGCTGGGCAGAATTACGGAAAACTCTTTGCTACCGACAGCCTTACGGTTGATGTTTACATTCCCGAAGCAAAAAGTGTCCGTCTGCGCTACATCAGCACTGGGCATGGTGGCTGGGAAGGTGGCGACGAGTTCAATCCAAAGACAAACACAATTCTAATAGACGGAAAACCAACATATTCGCATACGCCGTGGCGCGAGGACTGCGGTTGCTATCGTAGATTCAATCCTGTAAGCGGAAACTTCTGGAATGGAATGTCGAGCAGCGACTATTCGCGTAGTGGCTGGTGCCCGGGAACTGCAACCCAACCTGTTTATTTCGACTTAAGTCATTTGCCAGCAGGCAAGCATACTATCACTGTTGCTATTCCGATGGGCGAACCGCAGGCAGGAAGTTTCAGCCATTGGGCAGTAAGCGGAGTGTTGGTAGTAGAATAGATTTTGTAAATTTGCAACCGAACAAAAAAGAACAACCCTAAATTTAAAAATATGAAAAAACTCTCTTTTATCCTTATTTGCATGATGATAGGATTATTTGCAAATTCCTATGCTAATCCCGTAACACTCAAAAGTCCAGATGGTAAACTTGAGCTGAAGTTTGAAGTTGTAAATGGCATACCGCAGTATTCGCTCAATCGTGAGGGAAAGCATGTTGTGAAGCCGTCGAAAATGGGATTTACCCTTGAGTGGCGCGATGACCTTGCTCACGCTTTTGTTTTGAAAGATACGAAATACAGCACTTTTGATGAGACTTGGGAACCAGTTTGGGGCGAGGAAGCTCAAATTCGCAACCACTACAACGAAATGCTTGTAACTTTGGAGCAACCAATTGGCAGTGTGGAAAGTATGGACCATTCCACCGAGAAAAAAGCAACGGTAATGCAGATTCGTTTCCGCCTGTACGATGACGGTCTTGGATTCCGCTATGAGTTTCCAATCGAAAATGCTTTGGTTTGCTTCTGGATAAAGGAGGAACTTACCGAATTTGCGATGGCAGGTGACCATACTGCGTGGTGGATTCCAGGAGATTACGATACACAGGAGTTCAACTATACAGAATCTCGCTTGTCGGAAATTCGCAGCCTGTTCGATATAAGCCACAAGGATGGTGGCTGGCCGTGGAAAGGATTTTCTCCAACTGGTGTGCAGACAGCCTTGCAGATGAAAACCGATGATGGTTTGTACATCAACATACACGAGGCAGCAACCCTCGATTTCCCGACCATGCATCTCGAATTGAACGACACGACCATGACTTTCCGTGCATGGCTTTCGCCAGATGCAACTGGCTACAAAGGTCGCTTGCAGGCACCTTGCACTACGCCTTGGCGTACGGTTATGGTAACTACTTCTGCAACCGAAACTCTTGCTTCGCGCCTGATACTCAATCTTAACGAGCCTTGCGTATTGGATGATGTGTCGTGGATTCACCCTGTAAAGTACATGGGCGTTTGGTGGGAAATGATTTCTGGTAAAAGTACTTGGGCATACACCGACGACTTTCCTTCAGTAAAACTCGGCATCACCGATTTTGAACACGCCAAGCCAAACGGCAGACATGGTGCAAACAATGCCAATGTACGCCGTTACATCGATTTCGCTGCTGAAAATGGTTTCGATGCCATCCTTATCGAAGGTTGGAACATTGGATGGGAAGACTGGTATGCAAAGCAAAAGGACTTTGTATTCGATTTCCTGACACCATATCCCGACTTTGATTTGCCGGCCCTCAACAAGTATGCTCACGAAAAGGGCATCCGCCTTATCATGCACCACGAAAGTTCAGCATCTACCATTAATTATGAGCGCTGGATGGAAAAGGCATACAATCTGATGAACCAGTACGGCTACGATGCTGTGAAGAGTGGTTATGTGGGCACTATCATTCCATTTGCCGAAGGACATTACAGCCAACCGATTAACAACCACTACCATTACGCTATTGTTGAGGCTGCAAAGCATCACATCATGGTAAATGCCCACGAGGCAGTACGTCCTACTGGACTTTGTCGTACTTGGCCAAATATGATTGGCAACGAAAGTGCAATGGGTACCGAATTTCAGGAGCGCATAAAACCCGGACACACAACCATTTTGCCGTTCACACGCTTGCAGGGAGGACCAATGGACTACACGCCGGGCATTTTCGAAACCGACATAAGCAAGATCGTTTCATGGGGTGGTAAGATTCGTGCTACTATCTGTAACCAGCTTGGATTGTATGTGACATTCTATTCACCTTTGCAAATGGCTGCCGACTTCCCCGAACACTATGCTAAGTTTATGGATGCCTTCCAGTTCATAAAGGATGTGGCTGTCGATTGGGACAAGTCGCTGTATCTTGAAGCTGAGCCAGGTGCCTACATTGTTACTGCCCGTCATCCGAAACTTTCTACACTGAACAAGGCTGCCGAAGGCGTTGGAACTCTTGCCGATGGCAAGAAAGGTGTGGTTTCAAATACTACAAAATTCGTTTACGCCCTTCCCGAAAATGCCACAGCCAATGATTTGGCAAACGTCAAGCCTCACGATGTCTGGTATGTTGGTGGCATTACCGATGAGAATGCCCGCGAGATAACAGTGAAGTTAGATTTCCTAAAGCCGGGTGTTAAGTACGAAGCCACAATCTATGCCGACGACAAGGACGCTAGCGGTTTGCCCGAAGACTACAATCCGCAGGCATACACCATCACTAAAAAAGATGTTACAAGCAAGTCGGTCTTGAAGTTAAGAATGGCACCTTGTGGCGGTTTTGCTGTTTCGTTGAGAGAAAAATAATATGGAACTCACAGATAACAAGGTGCATTCAGCCATTCTTGCCCACTTGGAGGATATTGAACACAAATACGATGTGCGTGTTTTGCTCGCTATAGAGTCGGGAAGCAGGGCGAGGGGACTTTTTTCGGACGAAAGCGATTGGGATGTGCGGTTCGTCTATGTTAACAAGCTCGACTGGTACCTAAATGTGAACGAAGGTCGTGATGTGATTGAAGAAATGTTCGACGATAACATTGATATGGTCGGCTGGGAATTGCGCAAGACTTTGCGTCTGTTCCAG
>JAGCNN010000267.1 GCA_017645925.1 Bacteroidales bacterium | reverse complement strand
ATTTTATCTGATTTTAGTTTAATTGAAGAAGTTTTAAAGAAAAAGAAGAATTAGTTTTTGTATGGCAAAACAACTTTCTATAGAATTGGACGGAACGATTATCGAGGCGTTGTCCAATGCAATGTTCAGGGTCGAGCTGGAGGGCGGACACATAATAACAGCCCACATATCCGGCAAGATGAGAATGCATTACATAAGGATACTGCCGGGTGATAAGGTCAGGTTGGAAATGTCGCCTTATGATTTAACTAAAGGTAGGATAACTTTTAGATACAAATAAAATATTATAGATATGAAAGTAAGAACGTCTGTAAAAAAAAGAAGTGACGACTGCATAATCGTCAGAAGAAAAGGAAGAGTTTACGTAATTTGTAAAAAGAATCCTAAATTTAATCAACGTCAGGGTTAATATTAATTGTGTTTATAAATAAAATTAAAGAAATAGAATATGGCAAGAATAGCAGGTGTAGATGTTCCGAATAACAAGCGTGGCGTAATTGCGCTTACCTACATCTTTGGAATTGGCCGCAGCAGATCGGCAACGATTCTTCAGGAAGCCGGTGTTGACGAAGACATCAAGGCAAAAGATTGGAACGACGAGCAGATAGCAGCAATCCGTCAGGCGGTTGGAAAATACCGTCTTGAAGGTGAATTGCGTTCCGAAATTCAACTCAATATCAAGCGTTTGCAGGATATTGGATGCTACAGGGGAATCCGTCATCGTCTTGGTCTGCCGCTGAGAGGTCAGAAGACTAAGAACAACGCAAGAACACGTAGAGGTAAAAAGAAAACTATTGCCAACAAAAAGAAATAAGTAAGATATGGCTAAGAAAGCAAGAGTAACAAAGAAACGTGTAGTAAAAGTAGAGGCTACTGGCCTTGCTCACGTTCATACTTCGTTCAACAACATCATCGTAACGTTGACCAATAACGAAGGACAGGTTATATCATGGTCTTCTTCAGGAAAGAATGGTTTCCGCGGAAGTAAGAAGAACACCCCGTATGCTGGACAGATGGCAGCTGAAGACTGCGGTAAGGTTGCATACGACTTGGGTCTCAGAAAGGTAAAGGCTTACGTAAAGGGACCAGGTGCTGGTAGAGAATCCGCTGTAAGATCGTTGCACAACATGGGTATCGAAGTTACTGAAATCATCGACGTAACTCCATTGCCACACAACGGTTGCAGACCTCCAAAGAGAAGAAGAGTTTAATTATTTGGTTTTAGTGTTATTTTTAAAAGAAAAGAAAAATGGCAAGATATACAGGACCGCAAACTAAAATTGCAAGGAAATTTGGTGAACCAATATTTGGTCCAGATAAGGTGTTGGAAAGAAGAAACTTCCCCCCAGGACAGCACGGATTGAACAAGAAGAGAAAAAAAGTATCTGAATATGGTACACAGTTGCGTGAAAAGCAGAAAGCTAAATATACATACGGCGTTCTTGAAAGACAGTTCCGCAACCTCTTCAAGAAGGCAAGCAGCTCAAAGGGCGTAACTGGTGTTGTTCTTCTGCAGTTGCTCGAATCGAGACTTGACAATGTTGTATTCAGACTAGGTATTGCTCCTACAAGAGTATCAGCACGTCAGCTTGTTTCGCACCGTCATATTCTTGTAAACGGCGAATTGTGCAACATTCCTTCGTTCTCGGTAAAGCCGGGTGACATCATTTCGGTACGCGAAAGGTCAAAGTCTCTCGAAATTATAAACAATAGTTTGAGTGGATTCAACCACAGCAAGTATCCGTGGATGGAGTGGGATGAAAATTCAATGTCGGGCAAGTTCATGTCTGTTCCGGAGAGAGAAGACATTCCAGAGAACATAAGAGAACAGTTAATAGTCGAATTGTATTCAAAATAAAAGGTAATTAAATGTCAATTTTAGCGTTTCAAAAACCAGATAAGGTAGTAATGCTTGAAGCTACCGATTCCTACGGAAAGTTCGAGTTCAGACCACTTGAGCCGGGCTATGGTATGACAATCGGAAATGCGTTGAGGAGAATACTGCTTTCATCGCTTGAGGGTTTTGCAATTTCATCAGTGAAGATTGAGGGTGTTGACCACGAATTTTCAACAATACCCGGAGTAATGGAAGATGTTACCGAAATAATTCTTCAGTTGAAACAGGTTCGTTTCAAACAGCAGATTGAAGATATGAACCACGAAAATGTATCTGTGGTAATATCAGGTCAGGAAGAATTCAGGGCAGGCGACATTGGTAAGTTCCTCTCCGGATTCAAGATTTTGAATCCCGATCTTTTGATTTGCAGAATGGATCCTTCTGTTACCCTCAAGATGGAATTTTCCATCATAAAGGGTAGGGGATATGTTCAGCCAGATGAAAACAGAACTCTTGACGATACTATTGGCGTTATTCCGATGGGTTCAATCTTCACTCCAATCGTAAACGTGAAGTATTATGTTGAGAATATGCGTGTTGAACAGAGAACCGACTACGATAAGCTTATTATCGAAATCATGACCGATGGTTCGATTCATCCGAAGGATGCATTGAAGGAAGCTGCTAAAATTCTTATTCTTCATTTCATGTTGTTCTCCGATGAAAAAATCACATTGGATAGTGACGAAAAGCATGAAAAGGATGAATTCGATGAGGAAGTTCTGCGCATGAGACAATTGTTGAAGTCAAGACTTGTTGACCTTGACCTTTCTGTTCGTGCGTTAAATTGCTTGAAGGCTGCCGAAATCGAGACATTGGGCGACTTGGTTCAATACAATAAGTCTGATCTGTTGAAGTTTAGAAACTTCGGTAAAAAATCGCTGACCGAACTTGAGGCTCTTCTTGATATGAAGAACCTTAGCTTCGGAATGGATACATCAAAATTTAAGTTGGATAAGGAATAATACTTTAGAAAATGAGACATAATAAGAAAGTAAATCATTTAGGAAGGAAAAGTGCTCATAGGCAGGCTTTACTGTCCAATATGGCATCTTCTCTGATTCTTCATAAGCGTATATTCACAACTGTGGCAAAGGCAAAGGCTTTGAGAGTTTATGTAGAACCTTTGATTACAAAGGCAAAGGAAGATTCAACCCACAACCGTAGGGTTGTTTTCAGCTACCTCGAAAACAAGGAAGCCATAACTGAGCTCTTCCGCAATGTAATTGTCAAGGTTGGTGACAGACCGGGTGGATATACTCGTATATTGAGAACAGAGAATCGTTTGGGTGATAATGCAGAAATGTGTATGATGGAACTTGTTGACTACAACGAGAACATGCTCGGTGCAAAGGAGACAAAGAAGAAAGTTCGTCGTTCACGCAAGAAAGCTGCAAATGCTACAGACGAAGCTCCTGCTCAGGAAGAAAAGAAAGAAGAATAAAATTGTTAGAATTCAAAAAATGGGGATATATTCGTATCTCCATTTTTTGTGTGTAAATACATAAAATAAGTTTATGGGACAAATAGCAAATATACACGCAAGGCAAATCCTTGATTCAAGGGGAAATCCTACCGTTGAAGTCGAAGTTTATACAACAAATGGTGCTGTAGGTCGTGCCGCTGTTCCGAGTGGCGCATCTACTGGCGTTCACGAGATGCTTGAGTTGCGTGATGGTGATAAGAGCCGCTTCATGGGGAAGGGCGTAATGCAGGCCGTGCGTAACGTGCAGACAACTATTGCAGAAGGTTTGCAAGGTTTGTATGTAGATGACCAGTTGGCAATAGATATGGCAATGATAAACCTCGACGGAACCCACAACAAGTCGGGATTGGGAGCAAACGCAATTCTTGCAGTCTCGATGGCTTGTGCACAGGCAGCTGCTCAGGAACACGGAATGTCGCTTTTCAATTATATAGGTGGAATCGGCGCCCGTACACTGCCTATTCCTATGATGAATATTCTTAACGGTGGTGCACATGCCGACAATAAGATAGACATTCAGGAGTTTATGATTATGCCAGTTGGAGCTCCTACATTCAGCGAGGCGTTGAGAATGGGAACAGAGGTTTTTCATAACTTGAAGGCTGTACTCAAGGCGTCAAAATATTCGACAAACGTTGGTGACGAGGGTGGTTTTGCACCGAACTTGGGTTCTAATGAGGAAGCTGTTGAATATGTAGTCAAGGCAATTGAAAAGGCAGGTTACAAGCCTGGCGAGGATATCTACATTGCTCTTGATGCTGCTGCAAGCGAATTTTACGATGCAGAGAAAAAATTGTATGTTTTCGGTTCTAATGGCAAGTCATATACTTCGGAACAACTTGTTGAATATTGGAAGGAATGGACATCAAAATATCCTGTAATTTCGATTGAAGACGGTTTGGCTGAGGATGACTGGGATGGCTGGAAACTTCTTACAGATACTATTGGCGACAGGGTTCAGCTTGTAGGCGATGACTTGTTTGTTACAAATCCCGTGCGTCTTGCAAAGGGAATCAGCGGTGGAGTGGCAAATTCCATACTGGTTAAGTTGAACCAGATTGGTACATTGTCGGAAACCATGCAGACCATAAATTTAGCACAACAGAATTCTTATACCACAATAATCAGCCATAGGTCGGGTGAAACCGAGGATACTTTCATTGCTGATTTGGCTGTGGCTGTAAATTCGGGCTTGATAAAGACCGGTTCTGCATCACGTACCGATCGTATTGCCAAGTATAACCAGTTGCTTCGCATTGAGGAACAGCTTGGTGAAAATGCAAATTATCTTGGCAGAAACTTCAAGTTTGCAAGAGAATAGAAGTAAGTTGTTGAATATGAAAAAGGCGTGGTTTTATCCGCGCCTTTTTTGTTTTGTCAGTATTTCATCCTATATGCTCCGGAGAAATAGAAGTGTCCCTGAACACCAATGACTTGGTAGTGCTTGTTGAAACTTCCGAACAAAGAAAGGCCAATTCCCATGTCGTATAGGAACTTGAATGTTATTTGCGCTTCAATATGTCCGCCAATGGTATTTTTTACAATAGAACCGGTTGGGATGTCGGGATTTGGAATCCAAGCGATAGCCCACGCTGGACCAATGAAGAAAGCAAAGTTGTACCATCTGTCCTCGAAGCGTAAGCCTGCTCCTGCGTGGAAATCGTTGAGCTGACGCATTGCTCTAACACCTCTCAAGTCGGGATTATACCAGCTTTCAAAGAAGAAGTTTTCGCCAGAAAAATGCCATCCCACATTGAAATATACAGCCTTGTAGCGGAAATGGTAGGCGAGTGCCATTGTTCTGTTTAGCCCTTTTTCGTATGTAGGTTCGTAGTTTATCTTGTAGCTAACACCCATGCCGAAGGTCAACCAGTTACTGCCCTGCTTGTATATCTTGTCGCCATACTGCACCTCGCCGAACATCTTGTCGTACTTTGACTTTTCCTTTGTTGCACGAGGATTGGTGTTGTCGGTCTGCGCAACAAGCAGCAGGGTGCAGATTGCAAATAATATGGTGAGCAGCAGTCTTTTATTCATTTGGCAAAAATCCTTGTTTTTTCAATACATCAAGCAGACATTTCGAGGCCTGTTCGTTGCCTTCCTTTGTGTATCTTACTTCTGCAAAAACTTGTGCAAGCGTCTGTTTATTGTTCTCGGCAACGAATTTTTTGTTCGATTCAAGATTTTCGTTTTCAGTATAAATTCTGTCAATGTCGGCCTTGTTGAAATTATGATAGGTCTCGCGATGAACTATTGCTTCAAGCGGAAGACGTTCTGTAAGTGGTAGTTGCTGTTTGGGATAACCCATTGTAACAGTTGCAACAGGAACAACGCCTTTCGGAAGTTTTAGAATCTCAATAATCTTGTCGGCATTGTATATAACCGTACCAAGATAGCAGATGCCCAGTCCGTTGCTTTCGGCTTCAAGGCAAGCATTCTGCGCTGCAATTATTGCATCAGTAGCAGCCGTCATAAAGCTTAGGAAATTGTCGAATCCAGCCTTGGCATTCCTATTTTCACACCAGATTTTGAAGCGGTTGACATCGGCGCAGAACGTGAGAACTGCCTTGGCATTGGTTATTGCCGGCTGGCAGAAATGCGTTGGTGCCAACTTAGCTATCATTTCCTTGTCGGTATTGACAATAATGCTGTATATCTGCATGTTGCCAGTGTTCGATGCCCTTGATGCAGCTTCGAGAACCTTGTTCAAAACGCTTTCGGGAATTTCCTTGTCGGCATAATCCCTTACCGATACGTGGTCGAAAATTTCCTTTACCATATTATTTAAGCTTAGATTCAATTACTTTGGTTAAAATGTCGGTCATATTCAAGCCCATTGTGCGGACTTGCTTCGGAACAATACTTTCGGCACTCATTCCCGGTATGGAGTTTACTTCGATGAAATACGGAGTTCCTTCCTTGATTATGAAGTCAATACGTACGATACCGCTACAACCTATAATGTCGTATATACGTGAAGTCGCTTCCTGTACCTCGCGAGTTTCGTCTTCGTTAATGCGTGCTGGAGTGATTTCGTTGGTGAGACCAGGAGTGTATTTAGCTTCGGTGTCGAAGTAGTCGTTCTTGGTAGCAATTTCTGTTATTGGGAAAACTTGCTCATAATCAGGAGTTTTCAGTATTCCGCACGAAACTTCAGTTCCTTTAATGAATTCTTCCACAATTATTGTCGTGTCTTCGGTGCGAGCCAAGTTTATTGCATCAATGAATTTTTCTTTTTCATAAACCTTTGTAACACCAAAACTTGAGCCTGCTGTTGCTGGTTTTACGAAGCAAGGCAGACCTACTTTATTGATAATCTCATCTACATCGAATGGATTTTCGCCGCGGATGATAGCCATCTTAGCCATTGCAATGCCTTCGTCGGCAAGTAACTTCTTGGCAGCAATCTTGTTGAGTGTTACCATCGAAGAATATGAATCGCAGGCGGAGTAGGGGATTCCGAGAATGTCGAGCAATGCCTGAACTTTTCCGTCTTCGCCAGGTGAGCCGTGGAGTGCAAGGTAAGCATAGTCGAATTTTGTTGGCACACCTTCTATGTCTGCTGAGAAACTATTGATGTCAACTTTGTATTCTTTGCCACCTAGCATGCAGAAAAAACCATCCTTTCTTACATCAATCAGGTAAGGATTGTAAAGTTTTCTGTCAAGATTCAGATAAATCTGATTTCCAGAATTGAGGCTTATCTGACGTTCTGATGTGTAGCCTCCTGCCAATACTGCAACGTTTTTCATATCTTTTATTTTTTCCTAATCTTTAATTTTTGTCCTACTCTTAATTTCGACGGGTCTATTCCGTTGAGGCTTATTATGTCGTTGGCGGAAACGCCGTTGTATTTTGCTGCTATTTTTGCTGGGGTATCTCCTTGCTGTACAGTGTAATATTCGTATGCTGGGTCAAGTTTTTGCGGAGTGCTGGTTGGTGTCCCCGACGAATTTGTGTTTGGCTTGGGTGCGCTACCTTTGGTATATATCTTCAGCTTTTGACCAATCTGCAACCTGTCGCTGTAAAGTCCGTTCCAGCTTTTGAGGTTGGCCACTGTAACTCCGTAACGACTGGCAATGCTTCCAAGTACATCGCCCGACTTTACCGTATATGTAATTGCGTTTGTGCCTGCAGGCTGTCCAGAAGGAACTCCATACTTGCTGTTGGCAATTGCCTGATTGATTTTCTGCTTGTTGAACATAAGCGAATCTTGGAAATGATATATTGAATCTTCAAGTTCCATGAATTTGCTAATATACTTGCGCTGCATCTTCAGCGGATAGTATTGAGATACAGCAGGTACGATGTCGAGTTTGTACTGCGGATTTAGTTCACGCGTTTCTTCTACCGGAATTCCAAGCACCGAATCAAGCTGTGCAAAATGGAGTTGCTGCTTTACCATTACGGTATCTATGTCCTCATAGAATTCAATTTTTTCTGGCTTGAAATTATGATGGTTGTAGTATTCGAACATGTACATCATTGCAATAAAGCCGGGTACATAATTGCGGGTTTCTTCGGGCAGGTAGGGATATATTTCCCAATAAGTTGATTTGCCCGACCGTTTCATTGCTCCGTTTATCCTTCCCGGACCAGCATTGTAAGCAGCAAGAGCCAAAGTCCAGTCGTTGTAAGTGGTATATAGCAATTTGAGATAGCGGCATGCTGCATCGGTTGATTTTTCGGGATCCATTCTTTCATCTACGTATGATGTTATCTCAAGTCCCATGTTGAGGCCAGTCTTGTACATGAACTGCCATAAGCCAACTGCTCCTGCGGGGGATTTTGCCTTCGGGTTGAGTGCCGACTCAATCACAGCGAGGTATTTCAGTTCAAGGGGAATGTCGTAGGCGTCAAGTTTTTCCTCGAACATTGGGAAATACTGATGCGAAAGTCCTAGTAGTTTTGGAGCAAGCTTGTGCCCGCGCTTCACGTACTTGTCTATCCATCGCTGCACGTTTGCGTTGTATGCTACATTTATAGGCGTTGCAATTTTTTCGATGCGTTCCTTGAATACCGAATCGGGCAGGTCGGTGTCGAAATATGTTCTGTCGTTGTCCTCTAGGTAGCAGATAGTGTCGCGTCCAGTATAGTAATACCATTGCTTCAGAAATACTTCCAAGCTGTCAACCATGTCGTATGTTTTCTTTGCGTTGCCGATAGTGTCGGCTTCTTGTGGTCGCAGCAGTCCAGAAATCGAAAGAAGTATCAATATAAGTAAGGTCTTTTTCATGGGCTAAAAACTTATTGAGCATCCTATGCCGAAAACAGGTGTCCTCGAATAGACTGGCGTAAATGATTGTGGATAAAAATGAGCAGAGAGGTTGTCTCCGACATCAAAGTAGAACAAGTGGGCATCGACGTTTGCATCAATGATTTGCAGCGCATAAATTAGCAATGCTCCAGCGAACATATAGTCGCGAAGTGTTCGTTTGCTGTCCATGTTGTTCATTATCGCCTCTTTTGAAAGCTGTCCGTAAAATTCATCGGTTTCGCCTGCATCTCGCTGCATATAAGCAGTCTTGAAGCGTTTGAACTGCTTCTGGCTGCTTGCTACGAAGTAGATGCAGGTGCCCATTGTTGCGTAAACAATAGGCATTTTCCAATATTTGCGGTTATAAGCTTGTCCTGCGCCGGGAATTATTGCCAACAATGTCGCTGTCTTTGGCGAATGTATCTTCTCATTCTCCTTGGCTTTGCTTCTGCTGATGGTATCAACCTGAGCATTTGCGCATAGTGTTGCAAGAGCAAGCAGAGCGACAAGCAATATTTTTATGGTGCAGTTCAAAATACGGTTATCTATGAATTCAATTTGTCAAGTATTGCAATGATGCGTTCAAAGTCGCTGTCGTTCTTGAATGGGATTACAATTTTGCCTTTGCCTTTTGGATTGCGCTTGAGTTCCACATCGGTAGCGAAGCGGCTCGACAGGCTTTTTTGCAGCAATGCGTAGTCCTCGTTGGTGGCAAGCACTTTTTTCTTTTCCTTTTTATCCTTCTTGCCGCCGTTGTATTCCTTTATGATTTCCTCGACCTTGCGCACCGAAAAGTCGTATTTTAGAATTTGGTCGTAAATCATCAGCATAGTCTCGTCGTCCTTGGCTCCTAGCAGTGCACGCGCATGTCCCATCGAAATCTTTTCGTCGCGGATGCCTGTCTGGATTTTTGGCGGAAGGTTGAGCAGACGCAGGAAGTTGGCTATTGCCGAACGCGATTTTCCAACGCGTGTGCTGAGCTGTTCCTGTGTCATCTTGCACTCGTCGATGAGTTGCTGGTAGGTCTGTGCAACTTCGATTGCATTGAGGTCTTCGCGCTGGATGTTTTCAACCAATGCCATTTCAAGCATCGACTGGTCGGTAACATCAGTCCTTATGTAGGCAGGAATATTTTTCAGTCCTGCCATCTTGGATGCGCGCAGACGGCGTTCGCCAGAAATGAGCTGGTATTTTCCATCGCCCATATCCTTTACGGAAATAGCTTGGATTACACCAAGTTCCTTTATTGAATCTGCCAATTCCTGCAAAGCCGTTTCGTCAAAGTCCTTTCGTGGCTGGAAGGGGTTGACTTCGATTGCATCAATAGGAATATCGTTCTGCTGTGTAGCTTTATTTTTTGCAGGTATTAGCGCCTCGATACCTATACCACGTCCGAGACCGCCTTTTTTCTTTTTGTTGTCGTTTTTCTTGTCTGTCATTTTACTTGGTCATATTGTTACGTTGCAGAAGTTCCTTTGCTAGGTTCATGTAGTTGATTGCGCCAGTTGAGCTAACGTCGTATTCCACAATCGACTGTCCGTAGCTTGGAGCTTCGCTGAGTTTTACGTTTCTGTGAATTATTGTATTGAAAACCATGTCGTCGAAATGATGTCTCACCTCGTCGAGCACCTGTTCCGAAATTTTTACGCGCTTGTCGTACATTGTCATTACAAATCCTTCGATGTCAAGGTCGGGATTCAGGTTTGCCTGCACGAGCCTTACGCTGTTGAGGAGTTTGCCGAGACCTTCGAGGGCAAAGTATTCGCATTGCACAGGAATCAGCACCGAGTCGGAAGCCGTAAGTGCATTTAGGACTATTATTCCTAGCGATGGCGAGCAGTCGATGAGTATGAAATCGTACTTGTCGCGAATCTTTTCAAGCACATTCTTTAATATGTATTCGCGGTTTGGCATCTCCAGCATTTCAATCTCTGCGCCAACGAGGTCGATGTTGGTAGGAAGTACCGACAAGCCTTCAAGTTCTTCGGATGTGAGTATTACCTTTTCGGGGTCTTCATCCTTTACGAGGCAATCGTAAAGCCCTGTTCTTATGTTGTTTACGTCAAATCCTATTCCCGAAGTTGCGTTTGCCTGCGGGTCGGCATCAACGAGCAGAACCTTGTATTCCAATGCAGCGAGGCTTGCTGCTAGGTTTATTGCTGTGGTCGTTTTTCCTACGCCACCTTTCTGATTGGCTAATGTTATAATCTTACCCATTTTCTTTCGTTAAAAATTGAAATGTCAAAAATAATATTTCTTGGCGGAATAGCCGCAGTTTTGGCGGCTTGATTTTCCAAGTTGTTCATAACTTTTTTGTATCTTGCTAATAATCAGCAACGATATTTTTTTGCTTGTGAAATTGTCGTGATTGATTTTTTGCGCCTATTCGCTGCTGTTGTCAAGGTCGGTTTCTGTATTTGCGCTAGTGGCTTGTATTCCCGTCTTGTCCTTGGAACTATCGTTATTGCCAGTGTTTAGAAAGGCGAAAAACACCGCTAATATTATTAATGCAAACGCCACGAAGTGATTCCATTTTATGGGTTCGCCCTTGAAAACCAAGGCGACTATACCTGTGAAAACAATTAGAGAAATGGCTTCCTGGATTATTTTCAGTTGCATAAGAGAGAAAGGACCTCCATTTATCTGCGAGCCTATTCGGTTGGCGGGAATCATTGCGCAGTATTCGAAAAAGGCTAGTCCCCACGAACATAATATTATCAGTATCAGCGGCCACGAAGTGGAAATGTCCATCTGCTGCAGTTTAAGGTTGCCATACCACGCGAATGTCATAAATATGTTGGATACTAGCAATAGTAATATCGTAAATATTCCGGCTGTTGTCATATTTCGTTTCCTTTGTGTCATCGTTAAAATGAAAAATCGTGCAAAGATAATTCAAATTGATTTACGATTTAGGATTTACGATTTTAGATTTTTATTTCGGCCATCAATATTTTGACTACCTTTGTGTCATTATTTAATGATGATAATGATATGAGAAAATTAATGTTTATGCTTGCCGCAGTGCTTTGCCTTTCAATGACAGCAATGGCCGACCAGTTGGAGTATATTTCGGAACAGGATGCACAGGCAGCAGTGAAACTCCTTAAAAAACAGAAGTATGTCCTCTTGTATTGTGGTTGTTGCCCTGAAGAATATGGTAGTAAGCAATATGTGAAAATCCAAACGGTTTCCTATCGTTATACCAATTATATGAATTACTATGAGGTGGTAGTTGAAGGTGTAGATGCCAACAGCAACAAGGTTTCGGAGACTATCGACCTTGCATATTCACACATCAAAAAAGGGAAGAACGCCCTTTGTATCGGGAAGGCTCTCAATTTGGATTGTGATCCATGTGTTGAGAGCCTGAAGTGGGAATGCCCGAAATTCTAAAATGTTGATAATTTTAATGCCCTGTGGTGCCGCGGCGAGCCACGGCTCAACAGGGTATTTTTTCGTTTCAAAAAAATTTTCCATCTAACCTTTAAAAATCGTAAATTTGCGAACTTTTTAAACATGTAAATATTTCAATATGGAATTATCAGCCAAATACGAACCGCAAGAGATTGAAAAGAAATGGTACGACTACTGGACTGAACATAAGTTCTTCCACTCGGAACCTGACGGACGCGAACCTTACGTTGTTGTGATTCCCCCGCCAAATGTTACTGGAATTTTGCACATGGGACACATGCTCAACAATACAATTCAGGATATTTTAGTACGCCGTGCCCGAATGTCGGGAAAGAATGCAATCTGGGTGCCTGGTACCGACCATGCTTCCATTGCTACAGAGGCAAAGGTTGTCAACAAACTTGCTCAGCAGGGCATAAAGAAAACCGACCTCAGCCGCGACGAATTTTTGAAGCACGCTTGGGACTGGACTCACGAACACGGTGGCATCATTCTCCAACAACTTCGCAAGCTCGGCGCTTCGTGCGACTGGGACCGTACCGCCTTCACGATGGACGAAAAGCGTTCAAAGAGTGTAATCAAGGTTTTCTGCGATTTGTATGAAAAAGGTTTGATTTACCGTGGCGTGCGTATGGTCAACTGGGATCCGCAGGCAAAGACAGCTTTGTCGGATGAAGAAGTCGTTTACAAGGAACAGAACGGTAAATTGTACTACCTGCGCTATAAGATTGAAGGCGAAGATGGTTACGCTATCGTCGCAACAACTCGTCCCGAAACAATCATGGGCGATACCGCAATGTGTATCAACCCCAACGACCCGAAAAATACCCACCTGAAAGGCAAAAAGGTGATTGTTCCGCTTGTAAACCGCGTAATTCCTGTAATCGAAGACGAATATGTTGACATAGAGTTCGGTACTGGTTGCTTGAAGGTTACGCCGGCTCACGATGTCAACGACTATATGCTTGGAGAAAAGTACAACCTCGAAAGCATTGACATCTTCAACGATGATGGTACTTTGAGTGAGGCAGCAGGTTTGTATGTTGGAATGGACCGCTTTGAAGTGCGCAAGCAAATTGAAATCGACCTGCAGAATGCCGGACTTCTCGAAAAGGTTGAAAACTACACCAACAAGGTAGGCTACTCAGAGCGTACAAATGTCGCTATCGAGCCTAAGCTTTCGATGCAGTGGTTCCTCAAGATGCAGGACCTTGCAAAGCCTGCCCTCGATGCCGTAATGAACGACGACATTAAGTTCTACCCTGCAAAATACAAGAACACTTACCGTCACTGGATGGAAAACCTCAAGGATTGGTGCATCAGCCGTCAGTTGTGGTGGGGACATCAGATACCGGCATACTTCCTGCCTAAGGGCGGATATGTTGTTGCCGAAACTCCCGAACTTGCACTTCAAAAGGCAAAAGAAAAGACTGGTGACAACAACCTTACAATGAGTGATTTGCGTCAGGATAGCGATTGCTTGGACACTTGGTTCTCATCGTGGCTGTGGCCTATTTCGCTTTTCGACGGCATCAACAATCCCGACAACGAGGAAATCAAATATTACTACCCAACTTCGGACCTTGTAACTGCTCCCGATATTATTTTCTTCTGGGTGGCAAGGATGATTATGGCTGGTTACGAATACAAAGGTCAGATGCCGTTCAAGAATGTATATTTCACTGGTATTGTTCGCGACAAGATTGGCCGTAAGATGTCGAAGTCGCTCGGCAACTCGCCCGACCCGATTGAACTTATGGACAAATACGGCACCGATGGTGTCCGTATGGGTATGATGTTGTCGGCACCTGCTGGAAACGACATTCTTTTCGACGAGGCTTTGTGCGAACAAGGTCGTAACTTCAACAACAAGATTTGGAACGCTTTGCGTCTTGTAAAGGGATGGAATGTCGCCGACATTGAGCAGCCTGCCGAAGCAAAGGTTGCTGTTGACTGGTTCAACTCGAAGCTCAGCGAAACCATTGCCGACCTTGACGAGGATTTCTCGAAGTACCGCATTTCTGAAGCCTTGATGAGAGTTTACAAGTTGTTCTGGGATGAATTCTCGGCATGGTACCTTGAACTTATCAAGCCGGCATACGGTCAGCCAATCGACCGCAAGACCTACGATGCAACAATAGGTTTCTTCGAGAAACTGGTTCTTCTGTTGCATCCGTTTATGCCGTTCATCACCGAGGAAATTTGGCAGTCGATAGCAGAACGCAAGGAAGGTGAGAGCATAGTTGTCGCCAATTTGCCAAAGGCAATGTCTGTCAATTCCGATATGCTTGCCGGTTTTGAACTGACAAAGGAAGTCGTTGCAAACATCCGTACTGTAAGGAAGGAAAAGAACATTCCGCAGAAGGAAAAACTTACAATGTCGGTCATCAAGCACGAAAAGTACTACGATGCAATCGACTGCGTGATAATGAAGCTCTGCAATGTGGAAAGCATAGCAACAGTAACTGAAAAACTTCCGATGGCAGCAGGTTTCATTGTCAACAAGAACGAATATTTCATTCCTGTCGGCAACCTGATTAACAAGGAAGAGGAATTGAAGAAACTGCGCGAAGAACTTGCATACGCAGAAAGTTTCCTTGAATCGGTAATGAAGAAACTCTCGAATGAGAATTTTGTAAGCCACGCACCTGCGGCTGTAATCGACAAGGAACGCAAGAAACAAAGCGATGCCGAAACCAAGATTAAGATTCTGAAGGAGCAGATTGCTGCATTGGGATAGAACCGAAATCTATGTTCGGATATATGAATATAAAACAAAAAAGGCACTTTTAGGTGCCTTTTTTAGTTGTATATTGTTTCATTAGTTTACTACCACGAATTTTATTGCCTTGCGTTTCTTATGGGCTTTCACAGAGTCGCCGTACAGTACCTTTAGGTAGTAGTAGCCGCTGCTGTATTGCGAAACATCAATTGTTGTGTCTTTGCTGTTAATATAGCCATTGCCCATCAACATTCCATGCTCGTTGTATATTTGATAGTCATATATGTCTTTGGTAATGTTGTAGTTGGCTCTTATTGTTATTTCTCCAGTTGATGTCGGGTTCGGGAAAATCTCGAATGTTATAACTTCTGGCGTTGGCTCGGGTTCTGGAGTTACAGGTTTTGGCAGTACTTTTAATGTCAGGGTAACTATTGAGTCGCAGCCTTCTTCATTTGTAAACGTATTGGTGAATGAGTATTGTCCTTCTTCGTGCATTACAGCAATTTCAAACCCATTGTTGTTGTATTCGTTGTCAACTTCTATACTGTCGGTAAGTTGTATGTTGTCAATTCTACCGACTTCGAGATGCAGAATTACTATACTGTCGCACTGGTTTGTAGCTACGAGGCGCAAAGTGTCTATTCCTGCATCAGTGCGTTCTTCAAATCCATTGTCGTTGTAGATTTCGCCATCGCAGATATGTTCGTTTAAGTTTACCTGATAATAGCTGTCAATTGCAAGGTTCAACACTATGGTGCTGTCGCATCCATGCTGGCTTGTCAACAAATGCTGATAGGTGCCTTGTTGGTTGATTTCCTGACCGAAGAAATTGTATGTTGCACTTTCGCAGATTGTTAGGTCAGAACTTATTGTATATGTGTTGTGAACATTCAGGCTTAGTTCTACAACTGAGTCACAGCCGTTTGGAAGTGAAATACGATTGCTAAAATGTAACGTTCCAGTAGTGTTTTGTATTGGCAATGTAAATCCGTTTTGGCTATAAGAGTCGCCCTTGCATATTTCGTCTGTGATATTGTTTGTAATAACGCTTCTGTAGTGAACGGTATAAGTTTTTGCCTTGTCGCCGTGGGTAACGTTAATGGTAACAGTTTTGCCATCCGATGAAAGAGATGTTGTGTAGTCGGCACGGGGAGAAGCTGTTGTTGCCGAAATGTAGTTGGTTTCACCGCATGGTACATCAACGTAGTATTCGGTTGTATTCTGGTTGAAGTTTGGAATATTTGTGCCGTTTACAGTTATTGATGAAAGGTTTGCGTTGTAAATCAACTCAATATCATCAATGTAAAGTTCATCTCCATCATCGCCGCTCATAGCGATATAGTTTGTTGAGAATGTTATTAGAATGAATTGTGGGTCATTGGAAGGACATCCTTCGTAATCGATAGGTGTCGAGTGTCGCTGCCATGTACTGCCATTGTTTGAGAAGTTGTATGTCGGAACTTTTCCTACAATGTGAGCTTCGTATCCCGATTGGTTTCCACCCAGAGGGTCTTGAAGATTGTAGTTGTCGTGTATATAAAGGTGGCAGCATGCTTGGCTAGCTTCGCTTCTGTTAACAACCTTTGCCCAAAATACTATGGAGTCTGGTTTTGCATTGAGGCGATGGTTGTAGTCGTTGTTGTTGGCTATTGTCCGGTTTCCATTTCCTGGGTCATCAGCGTCAGAACTAACGAGTTGCATTTGTCCGCTGGTTAGGGCGCCGTTTGCCAGTCTATTTAGTACAGGAGTATTTTTTGCCCTTAGGCAGCATGAGTATTGCCCCGTAGAGCCTGGACGAGTGTCGGTTGAACGTGTGTGCTTGGAACTTTTTGCATACGAGCATCCCAAAGATAGTATTCCGGATAGTTGGCAGTTAGCCGATGGATATGAGTTCCATCCTGTCGGTTCGCTGTCAGCAGCACCAGGCCAATCTTCAAACCCAGGGTTCTCGAATTGATATACTTGTGAATATGTGTTTTGAGGGATTGCTAATGCAAAAATTGCAATAATTGCAGTTAAAAGAGTGAAATTCTTTATTCTCATAAATAAGCCTTTTAAAATTTCAAGCCGCAAAGGTCTAACAAATTTTTTGAATAAATAGTTTTTGTGTAAATAATTTTCAAATGGTGGTTGTTAATGTGTTTAATTTCAATGGTTTAGCTAACTGTGCGGCTTCGCTATTTATTGTTGCGTCGTGGCGCTTCGCGACAGTTGCTTGGTTGGCAGTGTGGTTTCGCTGTTTCCTGTTGAGTCGTGGCGTGCCGCGACAGTTGTTTGGTTGGCAGTGTGATTTCTCTATTTCTTGTTGAGTTGTGGTACTATTGTTCAAAAAATCGTCAATCGTAAATCCGAAATCTAAAATAAAGTTGTACTTTTGTGAAAACGTTTTTGAACATGAAGACAAAAGAAGAAATTGTAAGCGATTGGCTTCCAAGATATACGGGAAAAACACTTGAGAGTTTTGGTGAATATATACTGCTGACTAACTTTCAGCTTTACGTTGACCTTTTTGCAGAATGGAACAATGTGCCTGTCGAGGGCTTGGACCGCAATATGCCCAGTGCTACGGTTGACGGCATAACAATAATAAATTTTGGTATGGGCAGTCCCAATGCCGCCATTATAATGGATTTGCTAAGTGCCGTTGCACCAAAGGCTGTGCTTTTCCTCGGCAAATGTGGTGGTCTGAAAGCCAAGAACAAGCTCGGCGATTTGATTCTGCCAATTGCAGCAATACGAAGCGAGGGTACTTCAAACGACTATCTGCCGCCAGAAGTTCCTGCCTTGCCGGCATTTATGCTCCAACGTGCTGTGTCAACTTCCATCCGCGACAATGGGCAGGACTATTGGACTGGGACGGTTTTCACTACCAACCGCAGGGTGTGGGAGTACGACGAGCGTTTCAAAAAATACCTTATTAAAACGCGCGCAATGGCTGTCGATATGGAGACGGCGACTATTTTCATCGTAGGCTTTGCAAATGAAATTCCGTGCGGTGCATTGTTGCTTGTAAGCGACCAGCCTATGGTTTCGTCGGGTGTTAAGACCGAGGCAAGCGACAAGAAGGTAACCGAGCAGTTTGTCCACAACCATTTAAAAATAGGTATAGATTCGTTGAGGATTATAAAGAGGGGCGGGTCGTCTGTAAAACATCTGAAATTTTAATGGTTAATCGTAGATAGGCAAGATTTTGCGTCTTTACAACCCATATAGGATCTGTTGTTAAGGATTTAAAAATTAGAATTCTGTAGCGACGTTGCGAGCAACGTCGTATTATAAAAAAATATTAGTTGTTTAATCCAAAAATTATTAATTTTGTCCCTGATTTGAATTTGAAATAATGAATCTTTACAACATTATATATCAGTTGGTTTGCGATAACGACTGCGTGATAATTCCGGGTTTTGGCGGTTTTGTTACGAATCGTTTCTCAGCCGATGTTGATTTTTCGAAGCAGGAATTTTATCCGCCATGTCGCAAGGTTGCATTCAACGAAAATCTTTCGCTCAGTGATGGTTTGCTTTTGAATCATATCTCGCAGAACGAGAATATGGCTTGGGCTGATGCCGAATTGGCGGTAAATGCATTTGTTACCGATTTGAATTCTAAACTTGCAGAGGGCAAGACTATTACTTTCGAGGGACTTGGTGATTTTTCACGCAGGACAGGTTGCCTTGTCTTTGTGCCCGATGCCATCAATTTGCTTGATGAGTCGTTTGGCCTTACATCGTTCAATTTCCCGATGTTGCCTTCCGAGAATAAGCCGCGTGTTGAGAGTGCAATTATCAAGGGAAGCAGCGATAAGAATGGTAGAAAGGGTAGGATTGGACGTGCTATTGCTTGGTCGCTGTCGGCTGCTGCGGTGGTTGGCGGTTTAATTTGCGTGTCGCTGTATATGGGGTGGTTTGACCGCCTGTTTGGCAATAGGAACGGTGAAATTTCATTTGCTGGCTTTGGATTTGGCGGAAACAAGGAGCAGGTAGTTGAAAATAAGATTGAGGAGAAAGCCCAAGAGTCAACTGCCGATTTTGTTGAGGAACAGCTTGTTGTAGAAAATGAGACTGCTTCTGATTTTGAGGAAGTTGCAGACGAAATAGTTGAAGTGGCAGCAGAAGAAGCTTTGCCTGTGGATATTGCAGCTGATGAAATTGTTGCAGAACCTGTTGTAGAACCACAAGTAGTTGTTGCTGATGTGAATACAGAATATAAAGTGCATGTAATTGCAGGCTGTTTTTCAAACTACAGCAATGCCGAAAATGTTTACAACGATTTGGCCTCAAAAGGATTGTCTCCACAGATATTGCCAGTGCAGAATGGTTTGTACAAGGTCAGCGTGAAAGGCTTTGCTACAACGGCCGATGCTTGTGCCGAATTGCAGTCCTTGAAGGAGCAGACGGGTAACGATTTGCTGTGGATTATGAAGTAGTGTCGTTGCGTTCAACGACCTAGAGACGTTGTCCAATGTTGTTTGGGTTGTCTTTTTTATTATGAAGACAACAATGACAACAAATGACAACTTTTTTTATTTCAGGAATGGTGTTGTTTTGTTTGTAGAGACGTTGCGTGCAACATCTCTACAGATTCCCCAATGTTCAATGTTGTCCAAGTTGTCAAGGTTGTCTTTTTTTTATTATGAAGACAACAATGACAACAAATGACAACTTTTTTATTTCAGAAATGTTGTTGTTTTGTTTGTAGAGACTTTGCGCGAAACATCTCTACAGATTCCCCAATGTTCAATGTTGTCCAAGTTGTCAAGGTTGTCTTTT
>JAGCNN010000266.1 GCA_017645925.1 Bacteroidales bacterium | reverse complement strand
CTGTCCGCCATCGCTCCAGTAAACCTTGTATCCGTTGTATTCCTTCGGGTTGTGCGAAGCGGTGATGACGATTCCCGAGTTGCAGTGCAAGTGACGGATTGCAAACGACAGTTCGGGTGTCGGACGCAACTTGTCGAACAGGTACACCTTAATTCCGTTTGCCGACAGCACCGATGCGGTGATTTTTGCAAATTCGCGGCTGTTGTTGCGGCTATCGTGGGCTATTGCGCAGCTAATTCCCTTAGCCTTGTCGCAGTTTGCAAGCAGATAGTTTGCCAAGCCCTGCGTTGCCATTCCCACGGTGTAGCGGTTCATGCGGTTTGTTCCTGCGCCCATGATTCCGCGCAGACCGCCAGTTCCGAACTCAAGGTCCTTGTAGAAACTTTCGTTCAACTGTTCGGGGTTGTTCTCAATCATTTCGGCTACAGCCTTGCGGGTCTGCTCGTCGAAAACTTCACTTGTCCAGTATTTTGCTTTCTGTAATACGTTGTTATCCATTTTTACTTTAATTTAAAAAGTCAAAGGTAATGAATTATTGTATATGGTGGTGAAATTTTTGTTGGAAAATGTTTTTTATGAAACTAATACATCATTCCTAAAAGCCACAGAGGAAGTTTTTTGCCTATTGGTGTTTCGATATTGTCGGCAAATATGTAGGAGTTAGGAATGTCGGCTATCTGTGAAAAATCCTTGTCAATTCCGCCTACTTCTGCTATCCATTTGCCGTCAATCCTAAAGTCGCCTTTTTTGTTGTATTCCACTGTATGTCTGGCAGACAGCTGGTTTACAGCAAACGCCTCCCTGATTGTCCCAATGTTGCTTTTGGAAGTGGCAAGCGCATATATGAGATTGGTATTGTCGAGGTAAATCTTGTCTGGTTTTTGGAGTTTGCCAACCGATTTGGCATCGTAATATAGTTGCTGTATTATGTGCGCATCGGTAAGGTTCCTAAGGTAGGCAATTATGGTGTTTCTGTTTATGCCCGTATATACCGACAGCTTGCTTATGTCAACATCGAAAGGCACTGTTGTTGATAAAACATAAAGCAATGCCTTTATTTTCCGTATGTTAGAAATGTCAACCTTGCAGATTTGCGTTAGCTCTACGTCGATTGTGAAGTTGACTATTTGTTCTATTATCTGGTAGTAAGTTGACTTGTTTTTTTTGTAGAATGGGTAGTAGCCAAATCTAAGGTACTCGTTGAAATGTTCTATTGGTCTGCACTTTTCATTCATTTCGGTGCAGATGTCCTGCGGATTGCTGAGTATTGTTTCCAGAGGAGTGGGCTTTATTTGTATGCCGTTGTATAGTCCGAGAAATTCCCTGAACGACAGTCCTTGCATGTCGTATGATATGCATCTCCGCGACAGGTCGGCATCGCCCATAAGCAGGTTTAGTAGCGATGAGGCGCTAAGTACTATCCGCATTTCGGGGTAGAGGTCGTGTATTTCTTTTATTTCCTTGCTCCAGTTTTCGTACTTGTGTGCTTCGTCGAGGAAAAGGTGTTTTCCACCTTGCTTGTAGAAGTCGCTGGCTAACGAAAGTAAACTGTGTGATGCGAAATACATTGTGTCGAGTGAGCAGTACAGGACTTTTCTGTCGTACGGCTGATAGTTGAGCTTGATGTATTGCAGCATAAGTGTCGTTTTGCCGACACCTCTTGGACCTCTCAGTGCTATCAGTTGTGATTCCCAGTCAATGTCGTCCATTATGCTTCTTACAAAGTTTGTCTTTGTGTTTCTGAGCAATATGTCGTGCTTCTCAAATAAAGTTTCCATAAATAAATTTTTTGCAAAGGTAAAAATGCTTTTTCTAAATAGCAAATTTTTATCAAAAATAGTATCTGTAAATAGCAAATTGTTTTAGTAAATGCTATTTGTAAATAGCAAATTTAAGTATGTCTAAAATGGTAAAATATTGAAAATTAAAACAGAATAAAAAAAAGATGCTGAAAAAATCTTAATGATGTTTCATTACAACATCATCCCCACCGAAATTCTACCCTTATGGATGTCGCTGCCGCTGAAGAAACGAGAATACGAGTATCTTGCATCAAGGAATATTGCAATATCGTTGCCGAATGAGTACGATATGCGGAAACTTGTGTCGCTTTGTATGAAATGTCCCGAAAGTATTTCGTAGGTTTGCCTTATGGGGCTTTGCCAGATGGTGTTTTCGTAAAGAAGCAGATCGTGTCGGGCACTGGCATAGAAACCGAGGTCAGTTAAAATGCCAATGTGTAACGAATTGCCTTTGTAACCGTATTGTCCTCCGATTTTTCCGCCTGCATGGGCTAATGTCAGTTGCTGCTCCGGTGAATTGTATTTCTCGTTATGCGACAAATAACATGCTTGTGCGGTAATGTTCCAGTCGTGGATTTCTGCAGTTTGCCCGTATAATGCAGAGAGTTGCAGGTGCAAGTTTTCTGCCGAGAACTGCTCAAGGCTCATTATCAACGGATAGACATTGTCGGCGGCATCACCAAAAATGTTTTCGGTTCCCGACTTTCGGCAGTAGTCTGCATTTAGCTTTATGCCCCACGCGGTTGGTTCTGCGTTCAAGTATGCAATTTCGCCAGAAGTCTGGTGTTCGCCAGCCCGAGCCATCGGCAGTTCGTTGAGCGAAGATATTATCTTGGTGAATGCGAAGTAGTTGTATGCAATATTGCCGAACCATCCGCTTCCGTCGGGGACAATGCCGAGCGAGCCGCCCACGCGATAGCCTTTGTAGTAGGTGCTGTAGTTGCTTCCTTGGAAACGATAGTATTGTGTGCCCAATCCTGTGAAATGCACGACATTCGGAACGCCAAGCTCGCTGAAAAACCTAAGGCTGTTGGTTTGCTTGTACTTTCCTGCGTTGAGGTCGAGGCCGACAAGATATTTGCCAGCAATTCTGCGCGATGCTCCGATGGTGGCGTCGAGGTCGGTGACAAGGTTTTTGGGGCGCGGGTCAATCTGGCGATAGGCAAGGTCGGCGCGGTATTGGGCTTCGATACCTAATTTCCAGTTGCTGTTAAGTGCGGTGTTCACTCCACCGCCGAAACGGTAGTTCTGAAAGCGCAGGTCGCCTCCAACCGAATCGCCGAGCGTGTAGGGGTAGAGCATTGCGTAGTCGCTTGTCTCGTTGAACTGCACATCGGCAATCTTGCCGTTGGTGTACGAAGCATTTCCCCAAGTGGCGCCCTTCTTGTGAGTTATGAATGTATTGGCGTTGAAGTTGCCAGAAATCTCACCTTTGCCGAGCTGAGG
>JAGCNN010000035.1 GCA_017645925.1 Bacteroidales bacterium | reverse complement strand
GTAAGGCTGTAAACGCTGGTGGTGTTGCTACTTCAGGTCTCGAAATCTGCCAGAACGCAGGTCACATCAACTGGACTGCTGAAGAAGTTGACGCTAAGTTGCACAAGATCATGAACGACATCTTCGACATGTGCGTTAAGTATGGTGACGAAGGTAAGGGCAAGATTAACTACGTTAAGGGTGCTAACATTGCCGGTTTCATGAGAGTTGCAAACGCTATGATGGCTCAGGGTATTATCTAATAGATAATCAACTCAAAATTATAAGGCTCGCTTTTGGCGAGCCTTTTTTATTGGCAAATTTCCAACAGGAATGTTTGGTTCAGCCGACCTTTCGGGTGGTGTTAAGCAATACGAGTATCTTATAAAACACAAAGAAAAATGATGATTCTCTTTTTTACATTTCGTTCGAGCCGCGAGGGCTTTTACTTTGTTATTCGCCCCTATAATTGATTTTCAGCTGTGCTCATGATTGTCTTCGACAATTGTCACCAAAAAAAGTAAACAAAAAAAGTGTGTCCGCTGCGTCTGCTTCGCTAAAAATCGGTTACACTTTGCTAAAAATCAGAAACTTGCCTCCGTTTCACTCCGTCTTCAAACAAACTGATTTTTTACGCTTCGTTCCACCGATTTTCTTAACGCTCACCAGCCAAGGCGGCAATCAAGGTATGCTCACTTCGTGTCGCGAGCTAAAGGTTCGCCGAAGGCGATGTGTAAAAAAACGTAATTCGTCTTTGAGGAATTCGTTTTTTTACCGAAACAAACCTTCATGTTCCAATAATAATTCACATCCTACCTAAATACCTGCAATCTATCAGCGTCAAGACGTACAAAAATAAAAAGAAGTATCGTAAACGCCCACAGCGACGAACCTCCGTAGCTAAAAAATGGAAGCGGAATACCAACAACTGGCGCAAGTCCA
Organism: Bacteroidales bacterium; assembly: GCA_017645925.1. GTDB lineage: Bacteria > Bacteroidota > Bacteroidia > Bacteroidales > ML635J-15 > Bact-19. The sequence goes on along the minus strand of JAGCNN010000035.1, from coordinate 15,910 downwards.
ATGGTCATACCAATATTTATAGCAACATGGAAAAACAAAATTGATGCTACACCATAACCATAAATCCGCGAAAATGTTGACCGCTGACGTTCTGCCCTACTGATAATCCTTATTATAAGCGCACCAAACAAAATCAGAATAACAGTTATTCCAGCCAAGCCCCACTCCTCTCCTATCGTACAGAAAATGAAATCGGTACTCTGTTCAGGAACGAACTTATACTTAGTCTGCGTACCATGCAGGAAGCCCTTGCCCCAAAATCCGCCAGAACCTATTGCAATTTTCGACTGGTGAACATTGTAGCCAGTGCCAAGGACATCCTCGTTCTTGCCAAGCAAGTCCATAATTCGCGACTGCTGGTGAGCCTGAAGCACATTGTTGAAAATATAGTCAACCGAATAAACAAAACCGCCCATGCCAATCATAAGCACAATCGCCAGCAACATAGCTTTCTGCTTGCTTGCAAAATACATTATCAGCATCAGCAGCGACAACACGCCATAGCCTATCATTGCAACCAAAACACTCTTTTCGGAAAATTCAGGCAAAAACGAACATAGCAAAACAGCAACAACCGAAAGTACTATCGCTGAATACAATACAATGCGAGAATATTTGTTTCGACCACATACAAACACAAGACCTACTACACACAAAAGTCCAACAATAAGCATAAGCAGAGAAATATCAACTACAAGTGCCATTATGAACAAGAAAATCAGAGCAAAAGCCGAAATAAAAAGCACCTTGTTCATTCCCTCGCGAAACATTACAAAAATAAATGTGCAGAAAACCAGTGCCGACCCTGTATCATTCTGAAGCAGAATCAATACCATCGGAACAGCAAGAATCGCACCTACTATAAAATAGTATTTTATCTTCTTAAACGAAAAATCTTCGGAACTCATAAGCCTTGCCAATGCCAAGCATACCGTAATTTTAACAAATTCAACAGGTTGCATTCGGAAAGTTCCTATTTCAAACCATGACTTTGCCCCGTTCACTTCCTTGCCGAACAGCAGCACCGACAGCAAAAGCAAACACCCAAGACCATACATCACATGCGCAAAAGTAGAATAGAACTTACTGTCAATCAACAGAATGAATATTATAACGACAACAGCTGCACCTATCCATATCAATTGTTTTCCGTACTGGCAGCTAATGTCAAGTATGCTTTGGTGAGTATCATCGTAAACTGCCGAATATATGTTTATCCAGCCCATAAAAACCAAAACAAGGTATATTATCACTATAACCCAGTCGATATTGAGCAATATGTTGTTACGCCTACCTTGTTGCATTTGGTAAAATTGAAGTGGTTAATATTCGCTGTTCCATATTCTTGTCGGAAATTTCACCTTTGATGTACTTTTCCATCATGAGCTTGGCAATCGGGGCTGCCCAAGTTCCTCCAAATCCGGCATTTTCCACATATACAGCAATGGCAATCTTAGGATCGTCCTTGGGCGCAAAAGCCATAAACACGGAATTATCCTTACCGTGGGGATTTTGCGCAGTACCAGTCTTTCCACATACCACAATGCCAGGAATCTGTGCGTTATGACCTGTACCTCCAGGCTTGTTTACAACCCAGTCCATTCCCTCAACACAAATGTCAAAGTATTTTCGGTCAAACGGAGTTTCCACCCTTTGGGCCATTTCGCCCTCGTAGTCCTTGCCGTTTATCTGCTTAAGCAAATGTGGGGTTATATAATAGCCTCTGTTTGCAAGTATTGCAGCATAGTTTGCCATCTGCAAAGGCGACACCAGCACCTCGCCCTGACCGATACTTACCGAATATATTGTACTGAACGCCCATCTATTCTCGCCATAAATTTTGTTGTAGTATTCAGGTCCGGGAATTTGGCCTTTATTCACACCGGGCACACCGACATTAAATGCATGATTGAATCCCAAGGTCTCAATCTTTTCTTTCCAAAGTCCAAGTCCGATGGCTGCATCCTTGTACAGGTTCTTGTCAATGCCGCGCTGCACAAGCCTACGAAAAACAAAATAGAAATATGGATTGCACGACATCTGTATTCCCATCGAAACCGAAGTTGGCGTAGGATGGTTGTGGCAGCCAACCTTAGACTTGTCGCATGGGAACGACTGGTTTGGCGTAATAAGACCTTCCTGCAGAGCCACAAGAGCCTGAGCCACCTTGAATGTTGACCCTGGTGGATATGTTGACGATACTGCCCTATTTATAAGAGGCTTGTATGGAGCATGAAGCAAACTGTCATAGTTTTTGCCTCTTACCCTGCCCACCATAAGCTGCGGATCATAAGTCGGCATCGAAATCATTGCCAGCACCTCGCCCGATGATGGTTCAATAGCAACAACAGCCCCGACCTTGTTTGCCATGAGCTTTTCTCCGTATGCCTGCAATTCACTTGATATAGAAAGCATTATATCATTACCCTGTATGGCAACAGTATCATATTTGCCATCCTCGTAGCTGCCCTGCACAACGCCCTTAACATTAACAAGATAGAACGAAACGCCCTTTTCTCCGCGCAGTATATTTTCATAACCGCGTTCAACTCCACTCTTGCCTACATAGTCGCCACTCTGATAATACGGATCTGCTTCAATCTGAGCCTCCGACACTTCGCCAATATCACCGATTACATGCGCTGCTATGCCCCCATTGTATTTCCTCAAGGTTCTGTTCTGAACATAAAATCCCGGATAGCGGTACAAATGCTCCTGCATCTGCGCATATACCTTCGAATCAATTTGCTTCATAAAAACCGAAGGCCTGTACATGGAATATTTCTTAGCCTTCAATATACGCGACTCCACATCATCCTTCGTCATGCCCAAGTCGGCACACAACATAGCCGTATCAAACTCATGCAACTGGTGAGGGACAAGCAATAGGTCGTAGGCAGCCTCGTTGCACACAAGAATATTACCCTCCCTGTCGTATATTATGCCTCTCGAAGGATACTGCACTACTCGGCGCCGCGAATTGTTTTCGGCAGAATGTTTCAACGAATCGTCAAACATTAGCAACAAAGCCTTTACCCAAATGGCAACCAGCACAATCACTACGATTATTATTATCGGATATTTGCGAATCTTGAACTCTATCATTTTCTTGTCATAAGCAATAAATGGAAAAGCAATATGACAGCAAGCGATGTCAACGAACTAACACCTGCCTTAGCCAATGTAAACAGAATATTTGCAAAATTCATATTCTCGAAAATGAATATCCACAAATGATGTATAATTATTATGGTAAAGGCATACTTCAGGAACCACAGGTAACCATAATTTCTCACATTGAGCTGCTTGTTTGGCACATAACCGTCGTGCGGAGAATAAATGTCGAGAACAAATGTCCTAACGAACGATACCAAGAGGCCCGCCGATGCATGCAGTCCTAACGTAGCACCAAACATATCAACACAAAGTCCCATCAAAAGGCCAAGCAACAGCACAAGATACTTGTTGGTGTCAATCGGCAACATCATCATAAAGAGGATATACACAAAAGCATTTACATAAACACTAACGCATATCTGGTCAAGAATCAATGTCTGAACCAACAGAAGGACAACAAAGTACAATATGTATTTCAGTTTCTCTATCATTTTTTCTTCTGCCCTCCTTTATCAGTTTCTGAAATCTCGTTCTTGTTGTTGTTCTTGATAGCATATATGTACTTGATATTGTGGAAGTCGGTTGCCAAATCAACCTCTATTGTATAGAAATCGGTAGAAAGGTCTTTCTCAAAGCTCTTGACACAACCAACAAGAATTCCTTCGGGGAAGATAGCAGAGAACCCGCTAGTTACAATTTCGTCTCCAATATTAACTTTAACGTAACCAGGCACTTCGGAAAATGTTGCCACTCTTACATCACGTCCGTTCCACGACAAAGAACCAAAATATCCATTTTCAGCCAACTTCACACTTATGCGCGCATCGGGATGGATAATTGGCATAACAGACGAATATTTATCTGAAACAGAAGAAATTATACCCACAACGCCATCCCTTCCAATAACACCCATCTCGTTTTCAATTCCAGCGTTTTTACCAGCATTTACGGTAATAACATTCATTTCCCTGTTTGTAGTAGCCGAAATTACAGTTGCCGGAATATATTCAAAACCTTTTTTTCCAAGCACAGGGATATTGCTGCGGCGATAAGACTCAAGACGATTCCTCAAATCAGCGTTTTCCTTCTTCAATGCTTCGTTTTCATCCGAAAGGGTAATATACTGCACCAGTTGAGACCATTTTTCGGCTATGGTTCCGGTAACAATATTTGAAGATGAAGAAAAGCTGTATCTCTGGTAAGGATTTGACGAAAAAAACAGCACGAGACACAAAGTCTCGAGCAGTATGAATATAATAAAATACGCGTACTTTACGATAAAGTCGAGTAAATTTCTCATCTTTCAGATGACTATCTCAACAGGAATTGGAACTTGTCAACATTTTTGAGGGCGATTCCAGTTCCGCGAGCCACAGCGTGTAGCGGGTCTTCTGAAACATGCACCGGAATATTCGTCTTGTCGGACAAACGCTTGTCGAGACCTCTCAGCAAAGCGCCGCCACCAGTAAGGAAGATTCCATTGTTGTAAATGTCGGCATAAAGTTCAGGCGGAGTCTTTTCAAGCACCGACATCAATGCCTGTTCAATCTTTGAAATAGAACGGTCGATGCAATGTGCAATTTCCTGATGCGATACTGGAATTACAAGCGGCAATGCAGTCATCTGATGAGGACCTCTCACAATGAATTCGGCTGGAGGATTGTCTAGTTCGGGAATTGCAGCGCCTACATTTATCTTGATAGCCTCTGCTGTTCTTTCTCCTACCCTTATATTGTGCTGACGCCGCATATACTCCATAATGTCGTTTGTGAAGTCATCGCCTGCAGTACGCACCGATTCCTTCTCAACTGTACCGCCAAGCGAAATCACAGCTATTTCGGTTGTACCACCACCTATATCAACGACCATATTTCCCTGCGGTGCCTCAACGTCCATTCCGATACCGATAGCGGCAGCCATTGGCTCATATATCATATACACCTCGCGACCGCCAGCATGTTCAGACGAGTCACGTACAGCACGAAGTTCAACTTCGGTACTACCCGACGGCACGCCGATTACCATTTTCAATGAAGGGTTTATCCAGTTGCGGTTCTTGTTAACCATCTTAATCATTCCGCGAATCATAAGCTCCGCAGCATTGAAGTCGGCGATTACACCATCGCGAAGCGGACGAATGGTCTTTAGTCCAGGGTGAGTCTTTTCGTGCATCTGCCGTGCCTTGTCGCCAACAGCGACCAGCTTACCAGTTTTTTCCTCTATTGCTACTATCGAAGGTTCATCAACGACTATCTTGTCGTTGTGAATTATTATAGTGTTTGCAGTTCCGAGATCCATTGCAATCTCCTGCTGTAAAAACGAAAAAAATGCCATACCTCTTACTTAATAATTTAGCATTGCAAGTTACGGCTTTTGTTTCTTCCGACAAAAGCAATAATATTTTTTTTTACCCACATATCATTTTGAATATCAAAACCATATTTGTATTGTTAATATCTTTTTTGCAACACACGTGAAAAATGGCGAAAAAGTATGCGCAAAGTGGAGAAAAAAAAAGAAAAATCGAACGGGAAACAAAGATGAAATTGTAATTTTTTTTTGTCACATCGCACTTTTTTTTGGAAGGATAAGTTTTTTGCATTACCTTTGTTAACTTTTTACTCTCAGATGAGAAGATTTTTATATGCTATATTACTGACAGTCATACCATTCTTTGCTCACTCAAAGAACGACTTGACATTTAAGCCGGTTGTTGACACCCTAAACAACCTTTTTACAGAAGCTATGCAAGCAAGGAAAGATGTGCAAAAAGACAGCATCAACATCGAAATCATTGAGACGCTGAAAGATTTCCTACACATTCCATCTTCGTTCGACCACGCAATAGACACGCTAAAACACCTATCATGCTTAAAGTCAAGCGACAATGCGTTAAGGATATACACATGGAACCTCTGCTATGCCGACGGCTCATTCAAATATTTTGGATTCGTACAACAGAAAGACCACGGAAAAATAAATGTTTACGCTCTGCACGACAGACGCAACAGGAATCCGCAAGCTCACCAAAAAGACCTTGAATACTACACCACTTCCGAATGGTTTGGCTGCATATACTACGAATGCATAACAAACAATTGGAACTCACGAACCTACTACACATTGATTGGCTGGGACGGCGCCGACAACCTGATAAACAGGAAAGTAGTGGAAGTCCTTTCGTTCACAAAGCGAGGCATTCCTGTTTTTGAGAAAAAAATGTTCAAGGTTGACAGGGTAATTTCGAGCCGACTTATATTTGAATACGCCGACAGAGCCACCATGCTGCTTCGCTACAACGAAAAGCATAAGATTATTGTAATCGACCATCTGTCGCCAGCAGAAGACAGATTCAAGGACATGCCACAATACTACGGGCCAGACATGTCATACGACGCACTTGAATTCAAAGGTGGACGATGGCTTCTTGAAAGCAACATAAATCCCGAAATTGCAATCAACTACCAAAAAAATGCCCTCGTAAACCGAATCAAACGCCGCGGAGTGTCATACGATTTCTAACAGATGAAAAGCACAACGAAAATAAACATATATCTAGTTGACAACGACGTGCTGTTTCTTGATGACTTCAGTGAACAATTTGCCTGCGAGCACCTACATATATTATATACATTCTCATCGGTACAAAAATTCCTCGCCAACCTGAAAGAAATTGACAACAACTACTTTTCAATAGTGATTATCAACGACATGATAATAAGTCACGGACTCAATACAAAATCTGTTGTCGAAATTCTGCCGATGATAAAAAATATTGACAAGGAAACTTCGGTAATAGTACTAACCGACAACTACAATCGCGAACTAAAACTATCGGCGAGCGACCTTCTTCCCGATGCATATATCAAGAATGACAATATGCTGTACTTCAAATTGGCACCAACCATCAACAGAATAATATGCAACTACGAACTAAAAAAACGCAAACTAGACTTTCGCATAGCCATCTTTATAGCAATTGCGGTTATCATAATAACCATAATACAAATAATAACAGCTTCAATAATTAGCTAAATTTCTGGGAGGCTAGCAACAACGTTCAACAGTTGCCAAAAATCAAAATCAATCAAACGACACGCCCTTGTAGTTGGCGGCTTCAATCATGGCTCTGTATTCGTCAGCCGTAGGAGCAATCATATATCTCAACGGATTTACTTGCTTGCCGTAAATGAGCACCTCGTAGTGCAAATGCGGACCTGTTGACATTCCTGTACTTCCAACTTTTCCAATCAGTTCGCCACGCTTTACATGCTGACCTTTCTTCACAAGAATCTTGCTCAAGTGCGCATACCTTGACGAAAGCCCGTCAACCTTATGGTCTATCTCAATCATGTTGCCATAGCCACTGTTGTTTCCATCAGCAGTAATTACAACGCCATCGCCAGCCGCATATACGGGCGTTCCTGTTGCAGCATTCATGTCGATACCCGTGTGCATACGCAGGAAATGAAGCACTGGATGCATACGATAACCGAAATACGAACCTATACTGGTAAGGTCGCCAGGACGAATCGGCTGAAAAACAGGAAGCGACGAACTGAGCTTTTCACGATGCTTAATTTCATCAAGAATAGTCAGATACGACAAACTCTGTACATTCATTTTCGATTCAATGCGGTCAAGTTTCTTGGCAATGTTCTTCACCAAATCTGATGTTTCATAACCATCATATCTTGAATACCTATCCGAACCTCCAACACCAGCATTACGTATAGTACAAGGAATTGTATCTTGCTCAAATAAGGTTCTGTAAATATAATTGTCGCGCTTTGCCATTTCGTTCAGGAGACTGTCGCTCTGCTCCAGACGACGGCTCATGTCTTCAAAGTTTTTGGACAGATATTCGTTTTCCATACGCAACACCCGTTCCTCAGGAGACTCAAACACAACTATATAAAGGAACATTATTACCGCACCAAATATCAACGACGAAATAGTATAAGGGACTAAACGTGCAAGAAACTTCTTGAAACTGAATTTCACTTCCTCGTACTGCAACGACTCGCGGTTGAACTTGTATTTTTTCTTAAATAATTTCATCCTCTACCGATGAGTTTTTAACAAAAAACGGTGCAAAATTAACAATATTGTTTAATTTTGCAAAATTTTTGGAACAGAATATAAAATTATTATTGATAATCAACAGATTAACAAATGAACTCAAAAGAAATTAGAGCAAGATTCAAGAGTTACTTCGAGAGAAACGGACATAAGATTGTCCCCAGCTCATCGATGATAGTAAAGGGCGACCCTACCCTAATGTTTACCAATGCAGGTATGAACCAATTCAAGGATATTTTCCTCGGAATACGCAAGCCAGAATCGCTTCGCGTAGCCGACTCGCAGAAATGTCTCCGCGTTTCGGGAAAGCACAACGACCTTGAAGATGTAGGACACGACACCTACCATCACACCATGTTCGAAATGCTTGGTAACTGGTCGTTTGGCGACTATTTTAAGGAAGACGCTATTCGCCTTGCATGGAATCTGCTTACCGAGGAATACGGAATCGACAAGAACCGTCTTTATGTAACAGTTTTCGGTGGCGACCCGAAAGAAAACCTTGACATTGACCATGAAGCCGAGAACTTCTGGCTGAAATACGTCCCGAAAGACCGCATAATTTATGGATCGAAGAAGGATAACTTCTGGGAAATGGGCGACCAAGGACCCTGCGGACCATGTTCCGAAATTCACATCGACCTGCGCGACGATGACGAGCGCGCAAAAGTTGCAGGTGCAGAACTTGTAAACAAGGACAACCCGCAAGTCATTGAAATATGGAACCTTGTGTTCATACAGTACAACCGCAAGGCCGACGGCACACTCGAACCTCTGCCACAGAAGCACATTGACACAGGTATGGGCTTTGAGCGTCTTTGCGCAGTACTACAAGGCAAGAAGTCGAACTACGACACCGACATTTTCCAGACCATAATTGGTGAAATTTCAAAGATTTCGGGCAAAAAATATGGACAGGATAACAAAACCGACATCGCTCTGCGTGTAGTTGCCGACCATTTGAGAGCTGTTTCGTTCGCCATTGCCGACGGACAATTGCCATCAAACAACAAGGCAGGCTACGTAATCCGCCGAATCCTGCGCCGTGCTGTACGCTACGCATATTCATTCCTCGACATCAAGACGCCGTTCATGTACAAGCTTGTTGACACCTTGGTTGACCTCATGGGCGATTCGTTCCCAGAACTTGTATCGCAGAAGACTTTGGTTGAAAAGGTCATCAACGAGGAAGAAACCATATTCCTGCGCACACTCGAACGCGGTCTGCGTCTGCTCGATACCGAAATGGACAAGCTTAAATCAGAAGGCAAGACCGAAATTTCTGGTGTTCAGGCATTCCTGCTGTACGACACCTACGGATTCCCACTTGACCTTACCGAACTCATCGCTCGCGAAAAAGGCTACACCGTAAACAAGCCCGATTTCGATGCCGAAATGACAAAGCAGAAGGAACGCGCCCGCAACGCTGCCGAGGTTAACACCGACGACTGGGTAATCCTTGACGAAGCCGACTGTGAATTTACCGGTTACGACAGCCTCAAAGAAACTGCAAGCATATTGCGCTACCGCAAGGTTGTACAGAAAAGCGAAACCTTGTACCACATTGTATTCGACCGTTCTCCGTTCTACGCAGAAAAAGGCGGACAGGTTGGCGACAAGGGCGTAATCATTGACGGCGAAAAGCGCATACCTATTATAAATACTATCGAAGAACACAACTTGCGCATACACGTCACCAAGGAAATTCCGCAGGACGTGAATTGCACCTTCGAAATTGCCGTTGATGCAAAACGCCGTACCGAAATCACCAACAACCACACGGCAACACACCTACTTCACTACGCATTGCGTTCGGTTCTCGGAACACACGTCGAGCAGAAGGGTTCGATGGTCAACGATGAAAGACTGCGTTTTGACTTTGCACACTTCAACAAGATGACTGCTGAAGAAATCCGCAAGACTGAAATCATAGTAAACGGACTAATCCGCCAGAACATCGTAAAGGAAGAAAACCGTTCGGCAAACATTGAGGAAGCCAAGGCTATGGGAGCAATGGCATTGTTTGGTGAAAAATACGGAAAAGTTGTCCGCGTGATAAAGTTCGGCAACTCTATAGAACTCTGCGGTGGTACTCACGTTGCAAGCACAGGACAAATTGGGTTCTTCAAGATTATTTCGGAAAGTGCAATTGCAGCAGGTGTTCGCCGAATCGAAGCAATAACCGGTGTTGCTGCACAAGAATACATTTTCAAGCAGATTGACACTTTGAGCGAAATTTCATCCAAGTTCAACAATGCAAAGAACCTTGTTGGCGGAATCGAAACCATGATGAACGAAAACACAATGCTCAAGAAACAAGTTGAAGCATACAAGTTGGAAGAACTGAAGTCGTTGAAGAAGTCGTTGGTGGAAAAAGCCGAAAACCGCAACGGCACAACCTTCATCTGCACCCGCATCGATGGTCACAACGGAAACGATATCAAGGAAATCTGCACACAGCTTCGTGGCGAACTCAACAACTTTGCTTGCATAGTCGGCAGCGTTTGCGACGACAAGCCCGCACTTGCCATTGCTTTGTCCGACAATCTTGTAAAGGACAAAGGCTTGAACGCAGGAAACCTTGTCCGCGAATCGGCAAAGCTTATGCAAGGCGGAGGCGGTGGACAGCCGTTTATGGCAACCGCTGGCGGAAAGGACATCTCAAAGATTGACGATGCCATTTCGTTTGCAAAGGCTGAAATAGAAAAGGTTTTGTAATAGACTATATGCAACAAAATCCCCATTCTGTCATTCTGAACTTGTTTCAGAATCTGGAATGGGGATTTATTTCCCACTCAAAAACAAACAGCAGCCACCTCTCTGCCGACTGCCGTAAATCACATCTCTTTATTTTCTTCCCATCGTAATGGATTTTCCATTATGTAATTGGCAATCATGGTATAATCCTCGCCGTCGCGGATGATGTGTTCGTAATAATTGCGTTGCCAGACGGATGCGCCTTGTGTTTGGCGTAATTCATTGATTTTGCGGGATGAAAATGTTTTCAACGCACGAACAATTTCAGGCAAACCATGTTTTGTGGGTGGTTGTCCATTTGTAGGGGCAGGTTTCAAACCTGCCCCTACATTGGAAACACCAACACATTCATTATCAATTTGTATTATCGCATGAAAATGGTCGGGCATTACAATGTGTTCGTGCAAAACAACATTCGGATAATGTAAAGGCAAACCATTCCATACAGATTCAAGGATTTTACCATATACATTTGTATTCATTTTGCCATCGGCAATTTCACCGAACATACATTCCCTGTCCTTGGTGCATATTGTCACATAATACAATCCGTTTTGCGAATAATCGTATTCCTTTAGGCGGATTGTTCTGCGATGGTGTATATTCGGGTCGAATGGCATAAATGCATTGTTTGTTGCAAATGTAATAAAAAAAAAACGGGAAATGGGCATTCCGAACATTAATTTTTCAGGCAAAATGACATATTATGGGGATGGATGCGGGTGTATATTTGTAGGGGCAGGTTTCAAACCCGCCCCTACAATACACCGCAAAAATTACGGTTGTTAATGAAATTTTTCTCCCCCCCGCGAGAACCTTGCCCTGCGGTGCCTTTGTGTGCGCTACCGCGCACGCACCGCACAGCAATGTTTCCGCCGCTTTGCGCGTTTTGGGTGGAGAACAAAAAGATTAGTTCTGGGACTGGCAAACCGCGCGAACGGTAAACCCATAGTAGCGGTAGCGGTTGCTCATGTAGTAATTGCCCGAATAGAAGTAGAGGTGCCACGCGCGGTCCGTATTGCCCGAGGAGAGCGAACTAGACCAGTAGTAGCCGTCGGAACCGGCATTGTCGAGCTCACTATCGATGCGGTAGCCGGCAGCGGGCAGGAAGATGGAGTTGCCGTTGGGTCCAGTGAACTTTCTTCCGTTTACACCGTTCTGCTCAGTCCATACCACTATACAATAATCCTGCAATTCGCGCATTTCATCTGCCGTCGGCATACGCCAACCTGCTCCCCAGTTGGCAGTGGCGGCATCGTCGCTGGCTTCTAGGATAGTAAGGCTGTCCGAACCTGTATATTTTGTCACAGAACCGTCATAATACTTATAGGTATCCCAATTGTAGGTTTCCTTGGGGGTGGTTTCTCCCCAAGCAAAATAGTCACCGTATTCTTCTGGCGCATTTGCTCCTACATTGCAGGTTGCCCAAAGCAAACCACTCGGCAAACCTAAATCTATGTAGGTATGTCCGTTTTTCTGTCCTGTCAACGCTCCCCACTGCGCATACAATGTAATGTCATCGGTTAGCACTATTTCCTGCGATTCGGAATAGGAAACTCCTGTTCCGTCTGCAATTGTATTCCAACCCATAAACGCATAGCCTTCGCGTGTAAACGCATTGGAAATCAATGCCTGCGAAACATCCTTGACAAAGGACTGCTCCTTCATTACCCCACTGCCGCCATTCGCATCAAAGGTAACTGTATAGACCTTCTCCTTGCCACATCCGCTAATCGCCATCATTCCCGCTACGGAAACGATTGCAAACAATAAGAATATACTTCTTTTCATCTTTTATTAAGTTTTTAATTTATTAATTATTAACCTTTTACATTTCACAATCTCAAATTCAGCGCAAAGATAAGAATGTATAATGAAAATGACAAAAAAATATCTCTACCATCTCACAAAATTCAAGAACACCCTTTCTTTCTTGAGCAAATCGAATTTTATATTCAACAAAAAATTCAAGAACAGAAAAATAATGTAAATTTGCAATGTCGTAATCTTCAGAATTTGTCTAACGATGCTGAGGGAATGACAAAAAAAATAAAAAACAGTAACAAAATGGATACTACCGTATTAAAATGTCCTGGGTGTGGTTCGTCGTTGCCATACAATGCCGAAAAAGGGCTTTGGGTGTGCGAAACTTGCGGTGCAGAGTTCTCCGAAGAAGAAATCTTGAAAATGACGGAGGCAAAATCCGATGCGGACATTGACATAAACAAGTCTGAATACAAAGAAGACACTACACCTGATCCCGACCAGCCCGCACTCAATCTATACAGATGCCAAAACTGTGGTGCAGAAATGGTTACCGACGAAAACACGGCTTCTACTTTCTGTGTTTACTGTGGCAGTACTGGCATTTTGAAGTCGAGGCTTGAAGGCAAATTCCGCCCAAAATATATCATTCCATTTTCACAGACCAAGCAACAGGCTATCAAAGCCTACAATAGTCTAAGAAAAAAGCGTTTTCTGGCACCAAAAGAGTTCGGAGACAGGAAAAACATCGAAAAAATCACCGGCGTTTACATTCCGTTCTGGCTTTACGATGGACATTCTGAAGGTTTTATTGATGGAGAAAGACACGTATTGGCAAAAACATGGCGCGAAGGCGACTACAAATGTACAAAAACAGATGTTTACCATGAATATCGAGAAGGATCGGAAAGTTTTGAGAAGGTTCCTGCAGATGGCAGCGAAAAGTTCGATGACAACTTAATGGATTCCATCGAGCCATTCAAATTTGAAGAGCTAGTGCCGTTCAACTATTCGTATTTGTCGGGATTTCTGGCAGAAAAATACGATGTAAGCGCAGATGATGACGAAGGCCGCGCAACCCTCAGAATGAACAATTCACTGAAACAGTCGCTTTGCTCCACTATCGACGGAACGCTTACATCTTCCAAAGAAGACATTAAATGCGAGATAAAAAACGTTGACTACGTATTACTGCCCGTATGGATGTTGAACACTTTTATCAAAGACAAGACCTACACTTTCGCAATGAACGGACAGACTGGCAAAATCGTTGGCGATATTCCTATTGACAAATTAAAATCGGTTCTGTTCTTTTTAGGTATGACTGCAGTTGGATTCGGAATTGCAGCATTATTCGCATGGCTAATTGGTTAAAACAAAGGAGGATGGTCAAAATGAAAAATATATTTTCAATAATATTGCTTCTTGTCGTTTGTTTTAGCGGATTTGCACAAAACGACAAATATTCAATCGGAGAAAGAACAGCAGAAGATTTGCATGTAAAAAAGTTCCAAGTAACGGAGGCTAACATTGAATACGTTCTTACAACGCCTTACGTTGACACAGCATATAAAATTTACGATTATGCAGAACTTTTAACCGAAACACAGCGCAATAAAATCAAGCAGCGTTGCCGTGAATTCATGAAAAACACAGGCCTTGACATCGCAATTGTAACCATAAACGAAAATCCCAAACCATCGTTCAACGACTACGCCCCATCAGATGTATATATTCAGGATTTTTACGATTACAACGACTTCAAAGGCGATGGCGTCATGCTGATTATCGACCAGGCTTACGGCAGAAACCGCTATTACGACGCCGGCAAACCGTGTGACATGTCACTTATTGGCAACAGGGTTGACAGTTACGCCGAGCACATGAAACCGCTTTATCAAGAAGGCGATTATTATGGTGAAATAATGTGGTTTATCGACGAAACAGAAGCCGCTTACCAATATGAGATTTCGTTTCCAAAATGGAAATGCCTCATATTTGCATTGCTTTTTGCATGGATTATCTGGTGGCTTCACCGTAAAAAATACAAGCTAGTATTTAAAGCCACCAGCGCTAACGACTACAAGAAACAAGGTTCATTTGAATTGACTAAAAAAAGTACACAATTCGTCAGATCGTTTACAACCAAGACATACTCGCCGCAAAGCAAGAGCAGTGGCGGCAGCGGACACGGTTCGTCAGGCGGCAGTCATTCTGGCGGAGGCTTCTAAAAATACAATTACCCAATAGCCTCCTATTGTTATATTACATCTTTCTCGATAGTTGCGACACTTACAATAAACAGAAAATGCCAGATTTCTCTGGCATTTTCTTTTGTGTTATGGTATTGTCTTAGTACTTTGGTTCTATTCCCATGTTGTAGAAGATGAACGAGTAAATGTCCACTACTTCATCAATTGCCTTGTCGAGAGGCTTGCCGCTTCCGTGGCCAGCATTGCTTTCGATGCGAATAAGGTGCGGCTTATTACCTATGTTGCTGTTCTGCAAGGTTGCAGCATACTTGAACGAATGCGCTGGAACAACCCTGTCATCGTGGTCTGCCGTAGTTACAAGGATTGCGGGGTAATCAACACCGTCCTTTACAGAGTGCAGCGGCGAATATTTATATAGGTATTCGAACATATCCTTGTCGTCCTCGCTTGTTCCGTAGTCTATTGCCCAGTATCTGCCAATGGTGAACTTGTGATAGCGAAGCATATCCATAACGCCAACTTGCGGAATTGCAACAGCAAACAGGTCGGGACGCTGGTTTACAACTGCTCCGATAAGCAGACCACCGTTTGAACCGCCTTGGATGGCAAGTCTTTCCTTGCTTGTGTATTTCTCGTTAATAAGGAATTCGGCTGCTGCGATGAAGTCATCAAATACATTTTGCTTCTGCAACTTGGTTCCTGCTTCGTGCCATTCCTTGCCATATTCGCCACCACCACGGATATTAGCAACTGCGTAAACACCACCTTGTTCAAGCCATGCTATGCGTGTAGCACTGAAACTCGGTGTGAGCGAAATGTTGAATCCTCCGTATCCATAGAGCAAGGTTGGGTTGGTTCCGTCAAGTACGATGTCTTTCTTGTGTGTGAGGAAAATCGGAATTTTTGTTCCGTCCTTCGAGTTGTAGAACTTCTGCTCGGTAACATATTCATCCGAATTGAAACTGATTTCTGATTTC
>JAGCNN010000265.1 GCA_017645925.1 Bacteroidales bacterium | reverse complement strand
TACGACGAAAAAATATTTTAGGTGGCTATGGCGGTGAGGAAACGCCCGATCCCATTCCGAACTCGGAAGCTAAGCTCACCAGCGCCGATGGTACTGCGTATTGTGGGAGAGTAGGTCGCCGCCGCTTTTCAAAGTCCCGACTAACCAGTCGGGACTTTTTTTGTATATGTCAATAAATAATTTTCGTAACTTTGTTTCTGTAAAGTTTACATTTATGAACCTAGAAGATATTTGCATGAAAACGATTTTTGTGGCAGAGAATGCCGCTGAAATTATTAGAAGCCACATCAATAATGCCGATTATGCCATTGATGCAAAGGGCAAGAACGATTTCGTTACAGAAATTGATAAGAAAACAGAGAAGTTTATTGTGTCGGAATTGATGCAGATTCTGCCAGAGGCAGGCTTTATTGCTGAGGAAAAGTCGTCGCAGAAGGTAGGCGAGGTTTACAATTGGATAGTTGACCCGATTGACGGAACATCAAATTTCATCCACGGAATTTATCCATGTTCGGTAAGTATTGCACTGAAACAGAACGATGAAATCGTTGTTGGAGTGGTATATGAAGTCGGTTTGAAGGAATGTTTTTCGGCTTACAAGAATGGTGGCGCTTGGTTGAACGGTGAGAAGATTTCCGTTTCAAAGGTAAATTCCGTTTCAAATGCATTTGTAGCAACTGGATTTCCATACAACAGATTCGATATTATTGACAGGTACATCGATTTGATGAAATATTTTGTTACGCATGCGCAGGGAGTCCGTCGCTTGGGTTCGGCTGCCGTGGACATGGCGTATGTTGCTGCTGGAAGATTTGATGCCTTCTACGAGTACGACCTGAAGCCCTACGATGTGGCTGCTGGAATCATAATATTGCAGGAGGCTGGTGGTAAGGTCTGCGATTTCTCGTGTGGCAACAATTATCTGTTTGGTGGAGAAATGGTTGCGACAAACGCGCTGATTTTTGATGAATTTTCTGCCATTGTAAAAAAGTTCTTGAATGAATAGTACTGGCAAAATAGAATTGAAGCGACTTTTTTCGGCATCGATAATCCCTGCCTTTTTTATGGCATTGGCTTGGCTGATGTTTGCTGCCGAGGCTCTGCTCGATGTCAGTTTGTCGCAATACGGACTAATGCCACGTGAAATTTCGCACTGGTTTGGAATACTCACAATGCCATTCCTGCACGGCGGACTTTCGCACATTTTTGCTAATACGGTCAGCTTTATTGTGCTGGGAACCATGATGTTCTATTTCTATCCCGAAAAGGCACTGCCAGTTTTCCTTATTTCCTATTTCTTTTCTGGCATACTCACTTGGTTAATCGCATCGGGTGGAGTCCACGTTGGCGCAAGCGGAATGATTTATGCCTTTGCTGCATACATATTTACGGTTGGCGTAAGAAGCGGGAACATACGCAATATGGCGGTGTCGCTGATAATTGTTTTCCTGTACGGCAGCATGGTGTGGGGACTTTATCCGCAGAATACCGGCATTAGCTGGGAAGGACATCTGGCTGGTGCTGTCACGGGCTTGGTATGTGCCTTTATTTTCCCTGTAAAGACCGAAAAGCCAGAAAGTTTGGATGATGATGAAATTGATGATGACTACGAATACGATTCTACGGTAGATGATGCAGATTATGAAATAAAATACCATTATAACAGCGGGAAAAACAATGGCAAATGATGGCGGCATATTGCAGTGGAACGACTATTCGTCTTACATCCGCAGGACTTTCGGACAGCGGGTGCAGAAGATTTCGGTGAATGCAGGATTTACTTGTCCCAACCGAGATGGAAAGATTAGCGCGGACGGCTGTATTTATTGCACCAACAAAAGTTTTTCGCCGTTTTATTGCAATTCGGACGATTCCATTTCGGAACAGCTTCGCAAGGGAATAGATTTTTTCAGTCCGAAGTACAATGCTCAAAAGTACCTTGCTTATTTCCAAACTTATACGAATACTTACGGTAATATAAATGCGCTCAGGCAAAAATATGATGAAGCGCTTTCTGTAGATGGCGTTATTGGACTGGTTATTTCCACTCGTCCCGATTGTGTTGACGATGAGATTATGCGTCTTCTTGCCGACTATGCCGAAGAAAAGTATGTAGAGATAGAGTTTGGTCTGGAATCGACAAAAAATTCAACGCTCGAACTTATAAATCGCGGTCATACTTACGAGCAGGCGGTTGATGCGATTATGCTTGCGCAAAAATATGGAATAAGGTCTGGCGTGCATCTGATTTTGGGGTTGCCGTACGAAACAGAGGACGACTTTTATGTCCACGCCGAAAAAATTTCACGGTTGCCAATATCAACACTCAAGTTGCATCAGATGCAGGTGCTGAAAGGTACAAGGCTTGAAAGTTTGTATAATGAAAACAAATCTGCATTTGCCGACTTGGCGTTGGAAAACTATGTGCGCATAGTTGCAAATTTATTGGATATGCTTAATCCTGAGATAATTGTGGAACGTCTAACCAGCGAATCGCCACGCGAAATGGTATTGTATCCCGATTGGAACGGACGGAAAAATTTCGAGGTGTCGCACATTGTGAATGCGTTTATGAAGAAGAATGGAATGTTTCAGGGAAGGAAGTGTAAGGGCTAACAGGCT
>JAGCNN010000264.1 GCA_017645925.1 Bacteroidales bacterium | reverse complement strand
TTTATAGAAAAGTATGTGTATTTTTGGAGCGTTGGCGCATATTTTTGTCGCGAGAGCATACAAAAATTGTGACAACGCTAATTTAGCAGACAATAATCGGTAAACCTTGTCCCTTTTTATGGCTTTATAAAAATAATAAGTGGCGGCACAATGTTGAGTCGCCACTATATTATTCATAAAATGTCTATTCAAATGCCTTAATCTACGAACCTTACAGTTTCGAGGACTGTACGCAAATCGGGATTGTTTGCGTCGGTTATATCATCGGTGGCAACGCGAACAACATATTTCTTTTCGCTGTTGTAAATGTAGCAGTTCATCTTGAAATAGTCGTTTTCATCGGTAAACACCTTCCAAGTATAGTCGCCGACTACAAGTTCAAGGTTCAAAGTTCAAAGTTCAAGGTTCAAAGTTCAAGATTCAAAGTTCAAGGTTCAAAGTTCAAGGTTCAAAGTTTAAAGGCTGTCAATATAACAGGCTTACAGACAATTTTTAGCCTTTTTGCCATTTCTGCCTCCTATTCCGCACAAACCGGACGAACTGATAATCCGCAGTATCTGAGATAGCTTACTGTGGCAAAAACATTGAACCCTAAATTCATATACCTTGCATCGAGAGTATGTCCATTTTCAAGTGTACTAGTCCAATAGCAACCTTTACCTTCTGCTAAACCATCATCCTTATAATGTCCAACTGCGGGTATGAATATTGAGTTGCCATTGGGACCTACTATCTCATAACCCTTAACATCATTACGCGTTGTCCATGTCATAGTGCTACTATCTGTCAGCTCCCTGAACTCGTCATTTGTCGGCATACGCCAGCCTTCGCCCCAGTTGGACGTAGCCGCATCGTCAGCCGCCTCCAAAGCCACAAGACCATCAATTATGCCATAGTCTTCATTTGTGTTGTATTTGTTGAATTTAATATTATCGTAGTTGTCACCACTTTCCCTAAAACGATAATTTGTCCACAGATAAGTGTCCTTCTTTGCGGTTTCGCCCCACGCAAAGTAGTCTCCTGCTTCTTCGGGAGTGTTTGCTCCTACATTGCAGGTTGCCCACTTGGTACCGCTTGGCAAACCCAAGTCAACCCATTCGTGACCATTTATATCACCAGTGGTTGGGAGTTTTTCTACTACGGGTTCTTCTTCACTCTCGGCTTCGGCAGTCTTGCCATTGCCATTACAACTTGCCAACATTCCTGCTACAGAAACAATGGCGAACAATAATAATATTTTTTTCATATACAACAATTTAAAAGTTTAACGTTCAATGTTCAAAAGTTCAATGTTCAAAAAGTTCAATGTTTTAATGTATTGGGCTCAAAGGCTTGAAGGCTCGAAGGCTTAAAGCCATTTGGGGACTTTTAGCCTTCTCTTCTTTTAGCCTTTTGTCCTATTATTTTGCGCAAACTGGACGAACACACTGTCCATCGTAGCGTCCACCATTGCTATTGTGCGGTTCTATTAGTTCAGAGAATGCCATATATTCTGCTTTGCTGGATGAGTACATAGTGCTTGCCCAGTAAAAGCCGTCTATCTTTTCATTGAAAAGCTTGTCTCCACTATAAGTTCCGGTAACAGGAAAGAAAATGCATTTTCCGTTTGCGCCCTTTACCTCGTAGCCGTTACCCTTCCAAGTCCAAGTGCACTTTTCTATAAGTTCCTTGAATTCATCTTTGGTTGGCGTACGCCAGCTTGTTCCCCAGTTGGAGGTTGCAGCATCGTCATCGGCTTCCAGTTTTGTCAAATTGTCGTCACTATTGTACTTGGTATATTCTGGGACAAATTCACCTTGCTTTTCAAAATATTTATTGGATTCAGCAGTATAGTTGTCCTTTTTTGAGGTTTCCCCCCAAGCAAAATAGTCTCCTACTTCTTCGGGAGCATTAGCACCAACATTGCAGGTTGCCCAGTTTACCGACAGACCAAGGTCAACATAAGCGAATCCCTGTAAGAATCCAACATCTTCTGCATTTTCTTCGGTTGCGTTTTCTTCACTTCCAGCTTCGGCAGTCTTGCCATTGCCATTACAACTTGCCAACATTCCTGCTACAGAAACGATGGCGAAAAATAACAATATTTTTTTCATATTCAAATGTTTAAAAATTTAACGTTCAAGGTTCAAAAATTCAAAGTTCAATGTTTTGGGCGAAAAGGCCAGAAGGCTCAAAGGCTTGAAGTCATTTTGGGGCTTTTAGCCTGTTTGCCTTCAAGCCTGTCAGCCTTTCAGCCCTTTATTTGCGTACCCAGTCGGAAACTTCGTGCCATTCACTATTTGTACGCTCAACGCCACTCTCGTAACCCGAATTCTTTATATAGGTACTAAATGCTACCATATTGCGACCATCTGCCAGTTCATATACAACCCAATAACTTATCCTCTTTTTCCAAGTCGTACCTTCATATCTTGTTCCAGATGTATGTTCGTGCTTTGTCTCTTTCCATTCGCTGGTAAGACCTACGGCAGCAACCTTGCAATTCTTGAGTTCAGGGTGCTTTTCCCTATCGTATCCTGCATACGGACGCGAAGATTCGTATTCCATAATTTCGCTTTCGGCACCTGCATTCTTCAACATTATCTTGTCTTCCAACATCGCAACCGTATATTTTAGTTCCGGGTCATAGTGGTCGTGCCTAATTGTGTATGTTCTCCGGTCGAGCAAAAGTACACCATACACATATCCGACAAGCAATAAGGACGGATTTCCTGTATATTTGCCATCTGCATTACTTTGATTGTTGGAACCGAGAACTTTTACACTTGTATCAAAGAATTTTATTGAACCAGGTTCGCTGAGATTAACAACCTTTAAACTTCTACCATCCGAAAATTTCTGCATAACATAGTGTGCAGTACCAAAAGCACCCTCGTCCTTTGTTACAAAGTTAAGTGTTCCAATATGCGGAGATATGATAGTTCCGTCTTCGCTGATAGAGCCCTTGTCTTCGCCACGGTTGTTTGTAAACTTACCAGTACTTGGGTCTAACTTAATGACATCGCCTTTCTTATTGCCAGCCATTTCGTCTAGCATTGTAATCTCAAGGGTTGCTGGATTCCATGTACAAACAGGCACTTCACCATTCTTACCCAACGAAAATGTTGCTGGTTTTGCCTTCGCATCTGCCTTAGGCACTTCACAAGCCTTGCCTTGCTTTGCCTCATTAGCCTTGTTCTTTACCGCCTTAGCCAATCCGCCCAACAACTGAGCATCTGCATTATAACTTACACCAAACATAATGGTCAGCAATGCAACCACCTTGAGAAATGTATTAATTCTTGCCATAATAATACTATTTAAAAGTTATTAATCAATTTATTACTATTTGCGTACCCAGTCGGTAATTTCGTGGATTCCATTGTTTGCTCGTTCGATTCCACTTTCATAACCAGATTTTTTAATATAAGTGCTTAATGCCACCATATTACGACCATCGGCTAACTCATATACAACCCAATAACTTATCCTCTTTTTCCAAGTTGTACCATCATATCTTGAACCCGTAGTATGGTCATGCTTTGTTTCTTTCCACTCACTTGTAAGACCGACAGCGGCAACCTTGCAATTCTTTAGTTCAGGATACTTCTCCCTGTCGAATCCTGCATACGGACGCGAAGATTCATAATCCATAATCTCGCTTTCTGTGCCGGCATTCTTCCATACAATCTTGTCTTCCAACTGTTCGGTCGTAAATTTAAGGTCAGGATCGTAACCAAGAACAATCTTTGTACATTCCTTTTCAGAGAAAAATAGTCCATAATACACATATCCCGCCAACAATAAACTTACTGAGCCATCGCATGTGCCATCCATAACATCTTTGCCACCATAACCAGAACAGTCTTTGGCGCTTAGGCTACCAAGCCGTTTCCCATCTTTATACACTTGATACTTCACACCCGATTGTCCATCTGTTGTCCTATAATTGCTAACACTAATTTTCAAAGCGCCCAAATATGGAGATTGAATATTTAAATCTTCGTTAATAGAACCTTTTGCTTCTCCATTGCTACTTGTAAATACACCTGTATTCGGGTCGAGTTTATAAACATCACCTGCTTTGTTTCCATTCAAGTTTGTCTTTATTGTAATTTCAAGGGTTGCAGGATTCCATGTACAAGCAACAGTGCCATTAACAGTGAAAGTAACAATTCCTGCTTTGGCATCGGGTGTAGGTATGCCACAAGTCTTTTCCTGTTTAGACTGCTGCGTCTTGTTCTTTACTGCTTTTGCAAGCCCACCCAAAAGTTGAGCTTCTGCGTTGAAACTTACACCAAACATAATGGTCAACAATGCCATCAGTTTAAAAAAGATACCAATTCTTGCCATAACTATTTTATTTTAAATTTATCAAATTTGTTACTTAACTCACTTGTATCTTATTATTGATTAATAGTTTACAAAATACCAATGGAACTTACCGTACAGGTATTTCTCAGTTGTAGCATTAGCGACAAATCTAGATTCTCCGTAATTGCCACCACCTATATAATCCTGGCGTATTGGGTACTGTGTAGCCAGCTTGTGACCCGGGTGCTCATCGTCGATAATGATAACCTCAGCATATTTGAGACGGTACTCGGGAATGCCGACAGAATTTTTAGAGATGTCCCATTTTGCAGTTGCATCGGATGGACAAAAAGCTTCAACCAGTTGCATCGACGGATAGTTTGCCTTGAGCTGGGTCTTGAGATTTTTCTCGATTACAGCATCACGCGACGACGGCTTACTTACCGATCTTGTAGCCTTCTCACAATGAGCAATACGAGCCTTGTCGAGTTCATCGGCAGTGCGGAACTTAACAGGTAGATTTGCAATCGAATCGGCAGGCATCTGGTCCATTGCCGACTTCAATTCGTTGAGATAAAGATTTTCTGCAGTCGGGAAAATCTTACCTTGGTTAACTATTTCCATATCAATCCAATGCAAGATTTCACGAATGAACCACATCTTTGCGGCAACGGTCTTGCAAGTGTTCATCTTGTCGAGTTGTTCGCGAACATATCCGCTGATATCGTTGAGCGGCGATACGCCCGCCTCCAGCGCGGTCTTTACATACATATTATATAACGTACCGTATGACTGGAATTGTCCCATATTTACCAGGCTGAGAAAATCGGAAACGACTTCTCTATCGGAAGACACATTATCCCACATGGGTTTATTCCACGGCGACTTGTTCGACAATTCACTCCTCATCCTGTCGAGTTCTCCAGTTGTTACCGGCCAGTCACCGGACACATAGCCTATTACAAACTTAGCCTGTGGCAATGCACCGACTAGAACATCGTAGTCTATACCATACTTAAGGCTGAGCGCGTTTTCGAAGAAAAGGCAGGCACGAACAATGTCCTCGGGCGCCGATTCCTTGGTAACGGTAGTTGCAACATGGAAGTTGTAATCGTCAGCAGTTTCAAACTTCGACATCTTTTCCAATGCTGCCTTATCGACAGGGCTTAAAGATTGCTGT
>JAGCNN010000263.1 GCA_017645925.1 Bacteroidales bacterium | reverse complement strand
GTTTGTTTCACAGAGCTTCCTCGCCTTAGCAGAGCAAAAGTCCTCCGTTTGTTTTGCTCTGCTTTCGGCTTACGGAAGGTTCGCTTTGTTTTACGGAATGAACGAGCTAGGGGCTTTAGCGGACACTAATAGTTTTTATATGCCCATCTTATCTATCAATGAAATAAGTTCCTCAATGCTGTTTATTTGCTGAGGAATCTCAAAGTCTATGCCTTCGTTTTCGATGAAGGTATTTAGCTCGTTAGTGTTTTTTATATGGTTTTTGATGTCCGTTTCTATTTTTTCGTAGTGATTGTCATGAACAATGAAATATCCCTTAAAATAGCCTCCAGAAGTCTTACAGGAACAGGTTTTCATTTTGAACTTGGTAACGCCGATGTACAATTCCTTTCCTGCCAGTCGTTTTATGAATCCAAATGATTCCATTCCAAACCTGTCTTCGTCAAAGAAGAGGGAGTGATATGCGAAGTTGCTGTTTATTACCGACTTTACCGAATCGGGAGGGTATATTGTCCTGCGTTCATCCAACGAATATTTTGCCCTGAAGAAATTGTAATATGAAAAAGGGGAGACATAAACGTATGCATCCCTTTCAGTATTGTCGTTGAATGTTATTGTCGCTTTTTCCCAGTTTTTTTGTGGGATACAGGAGATTAGTGTCGTTGCCGACAGTAGAAATAGCAGTATAATCTTTATGCTACCTGATTTCATTTTTCAGGGTTAGCATTTTTAATGCTGCTGCAGCTGCTTCAACGCCTTTGTTGCCGAGTCGTCCGCCAGCACGGTCGATTGCCTGCTGCTGGTTGTTGGTGGTAAGCAGACCGAAGGCGACAGGAGTGGCGTATCTTGTGTTAACGTCCATGATTCCTTGTGTTACACCCGAACAAACATAGTCGAAATGTTTGGTGTCGCCTTGGATTACGCATCCGAGACAAATGACGGCATCGCATTGTTGGTTTTCAATGAGATATATAGCGCCGAGTGGCAATTCAAAACTTCCCGGTACGCTTCTCAATACGATGTCGGAATCGCTGTAGCCGTATTTCTTTAGGGTTTCAATAGCTCCGTTTGCTAAGTTTGCAGTAATTTCCTGATTCCATTCCGATACCGCGATGCCTATTCTGTATGGCGATTGTGGGTTTTGCATTGCAATTCCCGTTTCGGTGTATAAAGATAAGTTTTTTAGTTCGCTTGCCATAGTAGATAAAAAAACGGGGGACATGTCCCCCCGAATATAAATGAAAGATAATGTGTTATTTGCCTAAATGCATTTCGGCGCGTTTAATGTACTTTTCGATGTTTGTCTTATCGTTGCGTTCAAGTACTGAATAGTATTCGTCTTGTACTCTTGTGTAAACATCGAGAGCATTCTGGTATTCGCCCATAATTTCGTAGGTGTTGCCTGCCTTAATGAGGAAGATAGGTGTAAGGTAGTCGTTATTTGCCTTTTCAGCTGCCTTGATATAGTTTTTAGCTGCCTTGTCGTTGTCGCCGAGTTCCATGTTAGCATCACCTACAAGTGCAACAGCCATAGGTCCAATCATTGGGTCGTCGCTATCGAAACCTTCAAGGTAAGTAATAGCATCTTCGAACTCACCAAGTCTCATGCAGCAAACGCCAGCATAGTAACGAGCAGCATTTCCTGATGGTGTGCTACCGTAGTCTTCAACGATTGCAGCAAAACCGCTGAATTCGCCATCGATTCCGTTGAGTGCAAGATTGAAACTGTCTTCTGCAAATGCAAATTCAGCCTTGTAAAGTTCTGTCATTGCTTCGTGGCACTTAGGCTCGCGTACAAATTTTACGTATGCTATGATTCCCAATGCTATTACAACGATAGCAGCGAAAATTATGATAATGATTTTCTGATTTTTTTCGAACCAGTTTTCTGTGCGGTTCAATGCAGATTCTACATTCTGCAAGCTTTCATCCTGAGTAGTTTTCTCCTTGTTTGACATAATCTGTTCTTAAAAATAACGTTACAATTTTGAGAGTGCAAATTTAACGCTTTAATTTGAATTGGCGGAAAAAAATCAGTTTTTTTTAATTGTGTGATTTTTGGGGCAGTTATGAAAAGGCGAGTTGTGTATAATGTGTTGATTTGTAGTTAGTTATGTGGATTACAAATCCTTGTGTTCAGGGATTGGGGATTGCAAATCCCCAATAACATGCATTACAAATAGGCATTACGGCAATGCATTGGTATAACGCCTTTTACTGGAATTTTAAAACTTTTAGCAAATAACAATAATTGTTTCCCCCCAAAAAATAATTCAACGACATTAAGCCGATACAAATAAAAATCTCCGATTCTTGCGGAGAAAGTCTCCGATTTTGATTGGAAATTTTTGTGTAATATGCTGATTTGTATATATGTAAGGTTGTATGAGAGTCGTTCTGCTTTTTAAAAGTCGTCCCTTGTTATCGCTTTTGGCAGAAATGCTGATATGTCGCCGTTGTTCTTTGCAATGTCGCGGACAATGCTAGACGATATGCAAGTGTGTTCGGGCAAGGTTAGCATAAACACGGTGTCGATGTTCTTGTCGAGAAGCTGGTTGGCATGACCTATTGAGCGCTCAAACTCGAAGTCGGCGGAGGTACGCAGTCCGCGCAGTATAAAACTGATATTGTTCGCCTTGCAAAAATCAACCGTAAGTCCCGAATAGGTTACTACTTCCACCTTCGGCTCATCGGCAAACACTTTCTTTATCAGTTCTACGCGCTTTTCGCTTGGCAGCATTGCCGATTTCTCGGAGTTTACTCCTACGCCGACAATTATCTTGTCGAACATCGGCAGTGCGCGGCGAATAACAGACTCGTGCCCGACGGTTATCGGGTCGAACGAGCCTGGGAAAAGTGCTATTCTACTTCTTGTCATTTTC
>JAGCNN010000262.1 GCA_017645925.1 Bacteroidales bacterium | reverse complement strand
TATATGACAAGATAATTGCCGTGTTCAAGGAACGGGGGGTAATTCTACACTCTCGCTACCCAGACTAATGCTTGGATTTAATGACTTGCCATTTGATAAAACCAATAAATTTGTTTTACAAGACTAAAAGGGATAATTCCGTAATTTTTTGCAAAAGAACATTCAAGTTACGCCAAAATATGTCGCAAGATTTATCAAACCATGGAATAATTCATTAAAAAAATCCTAAAATTACCAAAAGCACCATCGTATTTTTGGAAAAGCATTATCTTTGCCCAGTCTAAATTTAAATTATTACGAATATGAAGAAATTATTTTTTCTATTAGTTCCTGCATTCATGCTTGTAGCTTGCTGCAACAACGAACCTAAGCAGGAAGCCGCTGAAGGCGAACAAAAATGCTGCAACAAGGAAGGTGAACACAAATGCTGCAAGGATGGCGAACACAAATGCTGCCACGAAATGAGCGAAGAGCAGAAGGCAGAAATGGCTGCTTGGGAAGACTGGGCAAACCAGACCGACGAAAAGAAGGCAGAACTCCTGAACAAGCGCAAAGATTGCTTCGACAAGATGGTAGCTGAAAAGAAAGCCAAGGAAGAAGAAATGGCTGCAAAGAAGGCTGCTTTCGAAGAAGGAATGGCTAACTGGGACAACCTGAGCCTTGACGAAAAGAAGGCTTTGTTCGACAATATGCCATGCTGCGGCGAAGGTCCTCATCCAGGATGCGGACACAAGTGCCACGGTGATAAGCCAGAAGGTTGCTGCAAAGGCCACGAAGGATGCCACAAGCATGAAGGTTGCAAAGGTCACGAAGGCCATGAAGGTTGCCACCATCATCACGAAGGATGCCCGAACCACAAGGACTAATCGAAACTTCAAGAAAATTGAAAAGCTACGCTTAGGCGTGGCTTTTTTTTATGCAAAATTTGACGGAGGTGTTGCATTATAATTTTTAATTTTATCCGATATACCAGATAAAATTTTAAAAATTTATCCATTATAAAAGATAAATTGCTATATTTGCGCTCAAAATATTACTTACAAGAATATGGACAAAGAGGTTATTAAACAGTGTATTAGGGATAAACACGAAGAAATTCTTTCGTTGGATGTTGTTAAACGTCCTTTCGATTTTGAAGAAAAGGCAAATTATGTATTTGTAGGTTTACGTCGAGTTGGCAAATCGTATATGCTGTATCAGCGTGTTCTCCAATTGATTGAGAAAGGATATCAAATGAAGGACATCTTGTTTGTCAATTTTGAGGATGAAAGGCTTTCCGAAATAACCCACAATGATTTGAATTTGATTCTTGAAGCGCACTACGAAATGAATGGAAGCGAAACAAAGCCAATATTGTTTTTTGACGAAATCCAGAATGTAGAGCATTGGGACAAATTTGTGCGCCGATTGGCAGATGCAAAATATACCGTATATGTTACTGGCAGCAACGCAAAAATGCTCAGTAGCGATGTCGCGACCACTCTTGGCGGTAGATTCTTGATTTACGATGTATATCCATATACTTTCCGGGAGTATTTGAAAGCTCTTCCCTTTGAACTTGCGGACAAATGGCAATATTCTACCATCGAAAAATCAAAAGTAGGAGCAGCCTTCGACAGCTATTTTAAATTTGGCGGACTGCCAGAAATGGTTCATTTCAAAGACAAACGTTCTGCTTTGCAAAGCCTTTATCAGAAAATATATCTGGGCGACATCTGCGCGCGAAACAATATCCGCAACAGCAAAATAATGGGGCTTGTGATAAAAAAACTCGCAGAAAGTGTCAAACAGCCGACTTCGTACAACCGTATCCAGAACATTATCAAATCTACTGGCAACAATGCCACTGTCAGCACCGTATCAGACTATATCAATTATGCAATCGAAGCTTGGCTCATCTTGCCTATTGAAAACGGACTGGCTAAAATCGGAGAACGAGAAAGTGTAAAGAAGTATTATTTCATAGACAATGGCATTTTGAATCTATTTTTATTTGATTCAGACACTTCACTTTTGGAAAATTTAGTTGCCATAACCCTATGTAGAAAATACGGCAGGGAAAATGTCGTTTATCTAAAGTCAAATCTTGAAATAGACTTTTACATTGAGCAGGAAAATACCGCCATTCAGGTATCCTACTCCATTACCGACATTGACACAAGAGAAAGAGAAGTTAATGCACTCTTGTCATTTGCAAAGAAAAACAAGGATGCTAAGCTCATGATTATAACCAAAGAACAACGCGACAAAATTGTTATTGGCGAGCATACTGTAAGTGTTGTTCCTATTGTTGACTGGCTATTTGATTTAAATGAGCCTACAAAATATTAGCGCAACAGGTTATGCCATTTTTATCCATTATACCAGATAAAATCTTAAAAATTTATCCATTATAAAAGATAAAATACATTCCTCTTTTTCTCCCCAACCTATAAAAAAAACACCTACCTTTGCACTCTCAAATTTCAAAAACGATGAAAGTTAGGAATACACTGATATTCATATTGATAATATTTGCAGTCATTGCTGGTGTGATGGCTGTTTTTCCGAAGGATGGCATAAGAATTAGCGAAAACTTTGTGCTTCATTGCCCGTCATTCAGCGATTTTATGCCCTCGTCGGCAAAGGAGGAAACAACAGTAAACCTTGACTCGCTTCTTTCAAGTCAAATAGACATTGACGAGCATATTACCGAGGAAACTCATGCCAGACTTAGGGATATGCCTGAATACGAGGAGCAACCCGACCCGACATCCGACAATGTCGTCAGCGATGATGCATCCAACTACAACATTGAGGAAATTAAGTCGGCAGTCAACCCACTTGAATTTCCTGCCGGCAACAACACTGCACTCGACCATTTCTTCCGCAAACTTTCACATCATGGCGAATACGAAAAAATCAGGGTTCTACACTACGGCGACAGCCAACTCGAAGGCGACCGCATAACAGCCTACATAAGATACAAGCTGCAAGGTCGCTTTGGCGGCAACGGCGTGGGAATGTGCTCGCCTGTAGCCATTTACTCACAGTACAGCATGAAACAAGACGCTTCCGAAGGATGGATTCGCTGTCCTGGATTCGGAAAGCGCGACCCAGCCGTAACACATAGGAAATACGGTCCTATGATGGCATTCAACCGCTTCTCTCCCATTCGCGACTCGCTGTGGGAACGCCCCGAAGAACCTTACAAGGCTTGGATTAGCTTCACAAAGTCATCTATGGGCTACGGCAACACGCGCAAGTTCAAGAATGTTTACATCTACTACGGCAACTGCACCGAAGAGGTGAACGTAACCGTGAAAGTAGGCGGAGCTGTTGTAAACGAAGGCCGTATGCCAATTTCGGAAGGCTTGAACGTGTATGCCTACAAGTCGCCCGACTACATCAGCGATGTAACACTGGAATTTGAAGCTTTCGACAGTCCCGACTTCTACTGCGTTTCGCTTGAGGACGACCACGGCATAATGGTCGATAATATTGCTATGCGCGGTTGCAGCGGCGAAGTTTTCACTGGCACCGACCGTTCGCTGTTGTCATCATCGTATGCAAAACTCGGCGCAGATTTGTTCATCTTGCAGTTCGGAGCCAACGCCGTCCCCAACACCAAGGACTCGAAAGGGGCAACATATTTTGTAAATCTTTTCATGTCGCAGGTTCGAACCATCAGGGCTATGTGTCCAGAGGCATCCATTATGATTGTCGGGCCAAACGACATGTCGGTGAAAAACAAGGACGTATATGAATCCTACCCTATCCTCGACACTATGGTCAATATGCTACGCGATGCAGCCGAACGCAACAACTGCGCATTCTGGGACACCTACAAGGCTATGGGAGGTCGCAACTCCATGCCAAAGTGGGTTGAAGCCGACCCGCCACTTGCCGCAAAGGACTACACGCACTTCTCGCCACAGGGAGCACAGGTCATTTCCAATATGCTTTACAATGCAATAATTGTCGAATACACAAACTATCTGCAAAGGAACAAATAAGGTATGACTTTTAGGGGTTACATAGGTAAGATTTTTTTGATGCTTGCGCTAATTAGCATTTCGTTAGCCAGCATTGCACAGTCGCTCTCATTCCCCTACCCCGAACGCAAATACGATTTTGTAAACTACGATTCATCAACACTTTATACGCCATCTGGCAATCCCAACCTTGAAACATTCTTCAACAAACTCGACCATTTCTACTTCGATGGCGATGAAGGGTTTACAGTATTGCATCTTGGCGACTCGCACATTCAGGGAGGTGTGGTTTCTTGGTGTCTGCGAAGGCATTTTGAAAGTCTTTGCCACGATTCGCATGGCGATTTTGGACTGCTTGCACCGCTTTCAATCGCGCCCAAAAACAACCATCCATATTATTATGTGTCGCGGAGTTCGGGAAACTGGGAGTTTGAACGGATTATAAAAAACGAAACAGGCACGCCCATAGGACTTTCGGGATTTGTGGCATTTACAAAGGACAGCATTGCAAACCTGACATTTGCCTTCCCCAAACGCTCGATGAAGGAGATGCACGAGTTTACAAAGGTTAAGATTCTGCATGATGCCAACGACACCTGCTACGACATTTTCACCAATGTTGACTCGATAATGGTTGACTGCACGACAGATTTCACCGAAGGCTACACCGAAATGGTGTATTCCCATTCGTTTGACTCGCTTGTTTTCAAGTTTGTACGCAATGTCGATTCGCGTTCGGCAAAACCGATACACATCCACGGCGTGCTGGTTGAGGATTCGCTACCGAATGTAAATTTTATAACCATCGGAACCAATGGAGCATCAACCGAATCGTATGTCAAGGAAAAACTTTTGCTAAAGCAAATGGACGCTGTGAATCCAGACCTTGCCATAATTGCTCTTGGAGTGAACGATGCAGCTGGAAAAAACTTTGCAAAGGACAGGTTTGTGCAGAATTATCGCAAAATTGTTGATGCCGTACTCGACGCAAACCCCGACTGCGCAATAATCTTCGTCAGCAACAACGACTTCTGCAGTTACCGCGGAGTACACAACACCAACCAGCCTTTGGTTGTCGAGGCGATGAAAGAACTTTGCAACCATTACCACGCATCGCTGTGGAATCTATACGCAGTCATGGGCGGAAGCAAGTCGATTTACACCTGGCAGAAGCACGGACTCGCCAATACCGACAAGATTCATTTCACCAGCGACGGATATTTTCTCGAAGGTGATTTGCTTTTTGGCGCCATTCTTAGAGAATACGAGAAACATTTGAAAGCTGAGGCTGAGAAATAGAACCACTTGGATAAAGGTTGCTTGATGGGTTAAAAATTCGATGATTCAAAATTATTAGTGTCCGCTAAACTCTCTCAAGTCATTCCGTAAAACAAAGCGAACCGACTAAGGAACGTGTCGTGTGAGCCTGTTTGTACGGAATCTGTTAACGTATTATTAGAGAACAGATTACTTCGTGAGGTTGCAAGCAACGTTCCGGACAACCGATTTCATACTGCTCCCCGTGCCGTATCGCAGGTTCAATCAGGTTTTCGGAATGACATGCCCCTTTTTATATTATCATATAAATTAAATACTTGATAATACAGCAATTACATGTATTGATTCAACTTTTAGCTGACAGTAATGATTCAAAATCGTCAATCTTAAATCGTACTTCGTAAATAATTTTTAATTTTGCGCCCTCAAATTTTGGATTGTGATTGAGTTTTTGCAGGGTATATTTCTGTACGACGAACATTCGCCGCTGATTTTCACGAAGATGTTTTTCTGGATATTCTTCGCGGTGGTTCTGTTTGGATACTCATTCATCTGCAATCGCCCTAAACTAAGAGCATTTTACCTATTCCTTGCAAGTTTGTTCTTCTACTACAAGTCAAGCGGATTTTTCTTTATCCTGCTGGTAGTGAACATAATAATAAACTATTTCATCGGAAATGCAATCCATAGGTCCGAACAAGACGGCAAACGAAAGACATTTCTGGTCATCAGCGTTTTTGTAAACCTGTTCATACTTTCGTACTTCAAATACACATTTTTCTTCGTCGATGCATTCAATTCGATGTTCGGAACGCATCTGGTGGCAACAAACTACCTTGCGGGACTTTCCAACGCATTGATTGGCACGCAGTTCAACCTGTCGGAGATTTTCCTGCCAGTGGGTATTTCGTTCTACACTTTCCAAACAATGTCCTATACCATAGACATTTACCGCCGCAAACTTGACCCCGTGAAAAACATCATTGACTTTGGATTTTATGTGTCGTTTTTCCCGCAACTGGTGGCTGGCCCTATTGTCCGAGCATCGGAGTTTGTGCCGCAGATTTATCAGAAATATTCGCTCACTCGCTACGAGTTCGGCATGGCTGTATTTATGATTCTCAAAGGCTTGATAAAGAAGATTATGATTGGTGACTACATTGCCGTCAACTTTATCGACCGCATTTTCACCAACCCCGACATGTACACTGGCTTCGAGTCGCTGATGGCAATGTTCGGCTATTCGTTGCAACTTTACTGCGACTTTTCGGGCTACACCGACATCGCAATAGGCGTGGCACTGCTGATGGGCTTCCGACTGAGCAAAAACTTCAACTCGCCGTACAAATCGAAAAACTGCTCCGAATTCTGGACACGCTGGCACATTTCGCTGTCGTCGTGGCTCAAGGACTACCTTTATATTCCGCTTGGAGGAAACCGCAAGGCAACAATTGGAACTTATTTGAATTTTGGATTTATCTTGCTGGTAATCATATTAATGGCATCAAGCTGGATTGTAACCGTTGCAATATTGGCATTTGCACTTTTGCTGTTCCTGCTGATAAGGTTTGTGCCATCGGCAGCAAATGGAATCAAGTCAAACATCAACCGATTGATTACCATGCTTCTCGGTGGATTGTGGCATGGCTCAAGCTGGAATTTCCTTGTGTGGGGCGGACTTAATGGCGTAGGCATAATTTTCGACAAATACTGGCAAAAAATCAGTCCATTTGCAAAATTCAATGGCAAATTTATAAATTTCATCAGGATATTCAACACATTTATTTTCATAACGATAACATGGGTATTTTTCCGTTCGCAGGACTTTGATACTGCAATCGCGATGTTTAAGAATGTGTTTACCAATTTCCATTTCGAATATGTTCCCGATGTAATTGCAGCCTACTACAAAGTATTTCTGCTGATGGCTTTTGGTTATCTAACACATTGGTTCAGTGGAACATTGAAGGACAAGTGGCGCGACAAGTTTATTGATATGCCACTCTGGGTTCATGCTGTGGTCGTGCTGCTGGTTGTGTTCATTGTATATCAGTCGATTTGCTCCGACATGCAGGCGTTCATTTATTTCCAATTCTAGAGAATTTGGTGATTCGATAATTTGATGATTCGATGATTTGATGATTCGAATATTTGATTTGATTATTTGACAATTTGTAGAGACGCGACGTGCCACGTCTTCACAAATTTGTATAATTGCATTTGAGACGCAATGAATTGTGTCTCAAATGTACATTAATAAGTCAAAATTTCATTCCCAGTTTCCGTAATCAGTATCTGGTGTTCCCATTGTGCCGATGGCTTGAGGTCCTGTGTAACGACGGTCCAGTCGTTTTCCTCGATGAAGATTTCCTTCTTGCCCATGTTAATCATCGGTTCGATGGTGAAAGTCATGCCGGGGATAATAAGTTCCTCGGTGCCACGCTTGCCGTAATGCAGAACCTCTGGTGGTTCGTGGAATTTCACTCCGCAGCCGTGTCCGCAAAGTTCGCGAACGACTGAATAGCCGTTCTTTTCGGCATGTTCCTGAATAGCAGCGCCTACATCGCCCATACGAGCCCAAGGCTGAGCTGTTGCTATGCCTATTTCAAGACATTCCTTTGTAACCTTCACAAGACGCTTGCACTCCTCGCTCACATCGCCAATCATGAACATTCGTGACGCATCGGAGAAATAGCGGTTGTAAATTGTTGAAACATCAACATTTACGATGTCGCCATTGCGTAGAAATTCATTTTTGCTGGGGATGCCGTGGCAGACGATTTCGTTGCGCGAAACGCAACAGCTTTTTGGATAGCCTTCGTAGTGTAGCGGCGCCGGAATTGCTCCGTGCGAAGTTGTGAACTCGTAAACCATGTCATCAATATCCTGTGTTGTAATGCCCTCGCGGATGTTTTCCGACAGGTAGTCAAGCAGGGCTGTGTTAATCTTTGCACTTTCGCGTATGCCTGCAATCTGTTCTTCGCTACGAATTATTCTCAGTGGTGGAATCTTGTATCCCTTAGCACGGTATTCCTTTATTTTGTTCCGCAGTTCTATCGGTAGAAGCGGTGCATATTCCTTCTTTGACATTGCTTTAAAAATTTTTGCAAAGGTAAAGAAAAAGTTTGAAAAGTTTTCGGGTTTCAATATTTCTAGTTTTGATTGGCTAACAGGCTAACGGGCGAGAAGGCAGAAAGGCTTGAAGGCAAAAAGGCTAAAAGGTTTGAAGGCTGAAAGGCTAAAAGGCGAACAGGCTCGAAGACTAAAAGAAGAATAGGCTTCAAGGGTGTTGGCGTTTTGTTTTTTCTGCTTTTTCTACCCAATATTTCACACAAAAAACAGCTAAACTTTTAGTCTGCAAGACTTTGAAAAATCATCCTACACAATCTCCATTTACTATATAATTTTTTGCTTTTCGTCCTGTATTTTTGTTGTTGTTTTTTTTGAATAAAAAACTTTTTTATTATAAGTATTTGTCTAATTTTGCAGCATTGTGTAAAATGGTATAAAGTTGCACTTAATGCATTGACATATAACATTTTATATTCGTGTAGGCGGTGCAGTAATTTTGATTGTTTAAGAAAAATATAACATAGATTCGAATGAAGAACTTTGTAAAAACACTCATTTTCTCTTTAGGACTGGTTGCTGGAATAGCAGGAACAGCTCATTCTCAAATAAATTTTGCTACACAAGACGACAGCGTTGCGTATATGCGCTTGCAGGAGTTGCGTGGAAAGTCTATTTACGAAATGACCTCGGCAGAACTCAATGAGTACACCAACCTGAAATTTTCGGGGCTTGATGCAAAATACACTGTCCCCAATATGCTCAAGGCAGGAAGTTCTTCCCTTTGTAGCAATGCAATTTCATTCTGTACCGACAACGATGCCTATACCTATCCGGCAGCTACCACAAGCACTGGTGCAACCGAATTCGGAAACAATGGCAATAATGTTGGTTGTCTATACACCACTCCTTCTCCCGCATGGTTCGTCATGAGAATCGACAACCCTGGAAACCTTCTCATTTACATGGAGCATAGCAATGGTCAGGATATAGACTTTATATGCTGGGGACCTTTCACTGCAAGCACCAAGGAAGAATTGTTGGATTACTATTGTACTAACATTAGTAGCCGCCTTAATACTAACGACAACGGCAATGGCAACCACCGTCCCACCAACGGAAACCACTCTGGAAATATGGGAGGATATCCAACAGGCAATATGGTTGACTGTAGTTACGACCCTGCCGATACCGAATGGTGCTATTTGCCAAATACACAAGCGGGACAATGGTATATCTTCTTGATTACAAACTATTCGCAGGCTGCAGGTGATATAACATTTGAAGCTCAGCACCCAAGTTGGATGACTGGTTCTGTAGCAACAACCGACTGCAACATAATCGCAAACCTTACAGTCAACAATCCTGTCTGCGAAGGTTCTACATTGAGGCTTTCGTGCAGCACAGTTAATAGTGCTACAAGCTACAAATGGTACTACCTCGGCGCAACTCGCAACGAAACTATAGGAAGTGGAACTTTGCTAGGAACGGGAACTTCACTTTCAAGAGCAAATGCAACCCCTGACATGACGGGTTGGTATGCAATGGATATTTCCACCAACTTGCGAACAAACAGGTTCCTAACTTACGCCATTGTAACGCCAAAACCGACAGTAACACTTACAGCATCACCAAGTGAAGTATGTGCAGGACAACAAGTTTCCCTTACAGCAAATGGGACAAACATTACAAACTATAGTTGGAGCGTTGGCGGTTCTGGCTCTACAGTGACAGTAACACCCGGAGGTACTACAACTTATTATGTAACAGTAAGTAACACTTCAAGCGTAAGCAATCCCGAAACAGGACAATCGGTTTCCAATACATGTTATTCGTACGCAAATACCCGC
>JAGCNN010000261.1 GCA_017645925.1 Bacteroidales bacterium | reverse complement strand
GTCCGCGTGGAATTGTACGACTACTGCGCCCAGCACGACATTGCCATCACGGTTATGAAAACCTTCGGCGGAGGAGACCGTCTGCTCGATGCCGAGAAATCGCCACTGAAGATTGCGCTTACCCGCGACCAGTGTTTTGCGTATGTGCTGGCAAAACCTTGCGTAAAAGTGGCTCTTTGCAGTATCGACAGCGCCAGCAAGGTTGACGAATACCTGCACTACCTTAAGGCTACCGACGAGGAAAAGGATTACAATTCAGC
Organism: Bacteroidales bacterium; assembly: GCA_017645925.1. Taxonomy (GTDB): domain Bacteria; phylum Bacteroidota; class Bacteroidia; order Bacteroidales; family ML635J-15; genus Bact-19. Next base: position 9,896 of record JAGCNN010000261.1, on the reverse strand, counting down.
ACTCAGCAAGCAAACAGCACAAAACGATATGGACAAAGGTGCATGCACCTATTGCAACCATTGTATGCCCTGCAGTGCCGGCATTCCGATTGCAAAGGTAAACGAACTGCTCGACAAGGCCGAAAAAGAAGGACTTACATCAGAATTGAAGGCAAAATACGATTCGTTGCCCCACCATGCAGGCGAATGCACGCATTGCGGTGCTTGCCTAAGCCGTTGTCCGTTCGGAGTTGACATACCAACGCAGATGGACAGAGCAAAGGAAGTGTTCGGAAAATGAAAGTTATGGTCAACATATTAGCTTTTGCCATGCTATTTTTCGCTTCGTGTACGAAAGAAGAACCTGATATGCCAACGCCAGCATCTGTAAAGACAATGCAACTTTCGATTGGCAACAAGATTTTCACTGCCACACTCGAAGACAACAGTAGTGCAGAAAGTTTTTACGCACTATTGCCGACTACTTTGGAAATGAACGAGTTGAACGGAAACGAAAAATACAACTACCTCGAAACCACCCTGCCCGTCAACAGCATCCGTCCAGGAACCATCAACGCTGGCGACATTATGCTTTACGGGGACAACTGCATAGTGGTGTTCTACGAAACTTTCAAGTCATCGTACAGCTATTCGCCAATCGGACATATAAATGATATCCAACAACTTAAAGAAGCACTTGGCACAGGAAACATAACAATAAAATTCAGCAAGCAATGAACGACAACCCTACAGGAAAAGACTATGTCGGCAGCGACGACCTCTATGCCGATGTGCAACGGACAATGAAACTGTGTGCCGAAATGAACACCGGCTATCACACAGAAGCGGAAGTCAGAGACTACTTGCGACAGATAACCGGCAGCAACATCGACGAGACCGTGCGTGTGTTTCCTCCGTTTAACATCAATTATGGACTTACAACACGCTTTGGCCGCGACTGTTTTGTAAACTTTGGCTGCACATTCCTTGCTCTCGGAGGCATAACAATCGAAGACGGCGCATTTATCGGACCGCATTGCGTACTTGCTACCGAATATCATCCCGAAGACCCTGCCACGCGTCATTCGTTGCTCACAAAGCCCATAGTCGTCGGGCGCAATGCTTGGCTTGGTGCCGATGTGAAGGTTCTTGCCGGCGTTACTATCGGCGAAAATGCCATAGTTGCTGCGGGAAGCGTTGTTAACAAGGATGTACCAGCCAATATGGTTGTGGCGGGAAGTCCTGCCAGAATAATTAGAGAAATAAAAGAAAACAAATAATAATTACAACTATTTGATTATGAAGCAAATTACAACACCTTAGCACCATTGATTGACATTTTTCTGCACGAGTTTCTACCATCTCACTGCAACCCGCATAATGTTTTGGTGTAATATACACCATGTGGCGAATCGTCGGACAGGTCAAACACACAGCAATAATGCTTTACATCGCATAAAACCAATCTGTATAAAATTACGGGCCATCCTAAAAACATTTTGCATTTTCTTAAAACATCAATTATGTAATTCCTTGAAAAAATATATTTTTGCGAAATAAAAGAATTATAGCAAACACACTCGTTATGAGCAGAATAAAAATAAAGAACTTCGGCCCCATTCACGGCGGCTTCATAGAAAATGACGGCTGGATGGATGTAAAAAAGGTTACTATGCTTATTGGAGACCAAGGCTCAGGTAAGAGTACTATGGCAAAGTTGGTTTCTTTGTTTTCGTGGATGGAAAAAAGCCTAGTTAGCGACAAAATCTCAGGAGAGCAATTAAATGTTGAAGTATTCAAAAATTTATGTGTCCAACAAGAGATATATGAATATTTCTCAGAAGATACTATTTTGGCATACGAAGGAGATGTTTGTAATTTTGAATATGACGAAAGCAAAAAATATTTTAAGGGGGAAATAGTCACTGAAAGGCACAAGAACTATATTTTACCTAAAATTCAGTATGTATCAGCAGCAAGAAACCTTTTGACAATTTTATATAGCATATCTTTGCAAAATATTATTGACAAGGCTGGAAATATCATTGATATGTCTTCGAATATTCCTTTTATGGTCAGAGACTTGAATATTGAATATATGAAGGCTATGGAGAGACTAGCAAAAAAAGGATATGCCCTGCCGATTAATGATACAAGCGTGTATTATCAGAATCATAATACATTTGTTGTGTCCAAGGGCAAACGCATATCTATGTCCGCGGCATCAAGTGGGGTTCAATCTATTACACCACTACTAATTGTCAGTAGCTATTTGTCGGGGGAAGTACAAAAAGACATATTTGAAAAAATCCAGAATATTGATACTAATTTAAAGAATAGAATTGAACAGGAACTCTCAAAAGAAAGCGAAAGTCTTTCTAATAAATTCAAGCAGATATACTCTTTCGGCAAAGGCGTTTTGAAAGAAAGTGATAATGTTTCATTCCTTGAAAAAAAATTAAAGAGTTTCATTCCTTCGTCTTTTATAAATATTGTTGAAGAACCGGAACAAAACCTGTTTCCATCATCTCAGCAGAAAGTTCTATACAGTTTATTGGAACATAACAATGCCATTGACAGCAACAAATTGATAGTCACTACGCATAGTCCATATATTATCAATTACTTGATGCTTGCCATAAAAGCATTGGAAATAGAGCAAAAGGCTGGCGATAATAAGGATATAAAATCAAAAATATACGAAATAGTTCCAGAAAAAGCCCTGATTCCATTGCAGTCTGTAGCCATATATGAACTGGATGAGAAAACAGGTAATATTTCTTGCTTGGAAAACACAATGGGACTGCCATCTAACGAAAATTATCTGAACAACGAACTAGGAGAAACCAATACACTTTTTTCCAACTTAATGGAGATTGAAGATTTATGCGGAGAATAGATTTTTTCGAAAAAAAGAACAGAGCTTATTCCAATAAGAAAGTTTTTGGCTTATGTGACGATGACAATCAATTGCCTGCTTATATCGATGAAGATTTGGCAAACAAAGATTCTAAATGGATAGGTGTAGTTGATAATGGACTGGAAAAGAATGTTTATTTTTATCCTGTTGACCATTGTGTAGAACTTGAACGACCAGACAAAAGCGATGCACAAAAATGTGAAGGCATATTGAATTACGATGACAACAATATAATTTTCACAGAACTAAAGAACAGGGATTCCAGCTGGATAACAAAAGCCACCAATCAAATTATAGAAACAATGTCCTTTTTCTTTGACAATTACGATTCACAGTCGTATAAAACTAAAGCCTGGATTTGCAACAAGCAGTTGACAAACCAGAACTATTACCAGCAAATCAACGACTTCAAAGAACAGACCAAGAGAATATTTGGAGGCAATGGCTATATCTTGTATATAAGCAAAGTTTTTTCTGTTAAGTGATTAAGGGGTATTTATTCCTTTCCTCCTTCACACACAATATTGCTTTGGTGTAATATACGCCTTGTGGATAATCGCTGGATGTGTATTCTTTAAAAAAAATAATTTAATTTATTGATTATTAAAGCGAAATATGCGTTTTTGCACAAAATATGTGTGTATGTATAATAAGCAAAAATTATATTACAAATTATGTATCAGCAAGTTACATACTCAAAATAGAATATTGGCATTTAAAATCTTTTCCCCTACCACACCGCCACCTTTTCTGCTTTCTTCTCTCCTACTCGCACGATGTAAATGCCAGTGGTTATTACAATGCTGAATTTACTGCACTTATTGCAAATCTCAAGTTAGATGAATTTGTGCAGTCGCGAAATGCACAAATGGACACAATGTAATTCCTAATGCCTAGTTTATTTTTCGGCTTTCATCGTTTCTGAACTTATGCATTCCTGTTTCGTATGAAATACGTCCCAAAACAATCCATTTGTTCAAATGATTATCGCTTGCCCATTGACTGTATTTTGCTTGTATAATCCAAGGTTTGTTGAGTGTAACCTGCGGCAAAAGACTGGTCTTCCATAAATGGTTTGGAATTAACTGCGGAGATGCGTAATTGTTTGCTTCCTGTTCTTCTTTTGCCTCTTCCAATAGGTTGATGAATTTTTTGTCGGTTGGTGATGCGTGAAGTTTCAAATGTCCGATTTCGTGCATAATTGCAAAAGCAAAATTATCAATTCTATCGAATCGTTTTGTTACAATTATAGACGGCGTGCCATCAGCATCAATAAAAGAATATCCGTCAATACTAGCCTTGTCAAGTTTCTCGACTATGCAAAAACGTATTCCATTGTCGGACAATATCTGTTTTGTCCGCTCAACCACATTGCGATTTTCGTGAAAGACATTTGCGAGTTGCATAACATACTCATTATCATCGACATTATACTTTTTTGTAACGGTTTGTTGTCTTGCATAATATTCGGCAAGAATAGTCCAAGTTAGAATTGCACGTCTGTCTGTGCCAACGCGATTCGACTTATGAAACTTCCCATAAGCAAATTTTAATTCTGCAGGTTTGGGCAATTGCAATTCAGAAGTCAAGGCATCTACTTTTTCCTCGTATGAGGAAGCATATATCCCTATTCTTTTAAACACATACTCCACATCGAAAATTTCGTTGTACTCATTAATGAACATACGGGCTTTTTCTTCCTCTATGCCGCGTTTCCTTATTATTTCACAGTCATATTCATATTCGGCTTGCAGTCGGAGCCAAAATTTAGCACTTATGCCAAGTTCACGCTCCAAAGCATCAGCCACATTTGTAGATATTGGACGCTTGCCCTTAATTAATTCACTTAAATGCGTGGCCTGCAAACCTATCTTTTTTGCGAAATCCTTTTGCTTTATGTTACGAGCCTCAAGTTCTTCCTTAATGGTGAATCCCGGGGCTACCGCCATAAAGGGGACTATCTTATTTCTTGTTTCCATAGTGCAATTCGTTTAATTCCAACAAAACTATTTTTATTCCACCATCAAATTCTTTAAATATAAGCCGTTCCACTCTGCCGTTTTTAATCCTTACCGAACTTTGCCCAGAACGGTTTGATGTTAACTTTTCGTAGTGCAAATAACTAAAATTCTTTAATTCATCTGTTTTTTCGACTGACAAAAGCACATTGTAAACTGATACTAGGGCTATAATAAAGTTTTTATCTTTCGATAGCTTCTTATACTTGCTGTTGCTGCCAGTTTTTATCAGTTCTTCAAGATTTTCATCATCGAAATCTACAATCATAAAATTATTTTTTTGATTCGGCAAAGGTAAGAAAAAGTTACCAAAAACAGGTAACTTTTTGGAAGAATTTTACAGAAATTATTTTTAGTTTAGAGAGACTAAACAATAGTCCACTTATAATTTAGCGCACGAACACCAAGCGTAAACCACTGATTACAAACGCATAATACCTGTAAATATTCGTTAAATATTTACCACACCGCCACCTTTTCCGTCTTCTTCTCTCCTACTCGCACGATGTAAATGCCAGTGGTTGGAACTGCTATGAACAAAGGCTCATCGGCAAGGGCGGTTCCTGAGAAAATGTGGCGACCAACAGCATCGAAAACAGACACGGACAAAGTTTCTGATGATTCAACAATTATTTGACCATCAACCGAATAAATCTTCACTTCACTCAATTCTATCTCATCTACTGAATTTTCATCGTTACCAAGTTCAAAAATTGCAAAGTACGAAGCATCGCTCTGAACAAAAATCTCCTTTGTAGTATTGGTGTCGCCATCGTCCCAGCGGACAAAATGATAGCCTTCGTATGCACGAGCCGTCAGAGTTGCTGTTTCCCCGTATGCGTATGCGCCGCCACCACTAACACCACCCATTGCTGGATTGTTGCTGTTTGCCGTGATTATGTAGGTATATGGTGCGAAATATGCCGTGTATGTTGCATCGCTCAACACGGTTATAGTACGCGGATTCTGTGTGCTTCCGTCTGCCCAATGGCTAAAGTAGTAATGCTCGCGCGGACTTGCAACCAGCGAAGCCCTTTCGCCAGTATGGTACACGCCTCCGCCATATACCATTCCCCTTGCTGTGTCGGCACTCAAAGCCGTTATGGTAAAGGTTGGATTCTCGGCAAACTGCGCCACGAAAACGGAATCGGATGTTACATTTATCAGCCTTGGATTTGTTGTGCTTCCATCGCTCCATTGTTCAAAGTGATAGTTTGTTGCAGCAGTTGCAATTATTGTTGCTTGCGACAGATAGTTGTAGTTTCCAGACCCCGACACGCTACCCATTTGAGCATTCTCCGCCTCGACGGTAATCGTAAACGATGATATTTCGAATATTGCCGTCAAGGCTGTGTCCTGCGTGATGACAAGTGTGCGCGGATTGTCTGTGTTGCCATCGTTCCAACGGGCGAAATGATACCCGTAGAATGCCGTCGCCGACAATTCCAAGGTAGTGCGGTAGTCATAGAAACCGCTGCCAGTAACCGTCCCCATTGTCTCATCGTTGCTCTGTATGGTTGCAGTATAGCCATTCACTTCAAATTCGGCGGTAAAAATTGTGTCTTGCGTAACAATTATCCTGCGTGGATTTGCAGTTGCTCCATCGCTCCACTGAACGAAATGATAGCCAGTAAACGCTTCTGCCGAAATATAGGTGGCAGAATTGTAATCGAAATCTCCGCTTCCAATCGCCTCTCCCATTGTCGGATTGTTTGAAGTTGTGGCAACCGAATGTTTGTCGATTGCAAACGAAGCCGTGAATGTGGTGTCCCTTGTCAGGACTATTGTACGCGGATTGTCGGTTATGCTGTCGTTCCACTGCACAAAATGATAATGCTCAATGGCATTTGCCGTTATTGCCACAAGCGAATTATACTCGTAGGTTCCGCCACCTGTAACATTTCCAAGTGTCACATCGGTGCTGTTGGCTGTTAGCAGGTAATTGTTTGCATCGAACTGCGCGGTATAGTTTTCGTCCTGCATAACGACCAGCGAGCGTGGATTTTCGGTATTGCCGTCGCTCCACTGAACGAAGTGGTAACCATAGAATGCACTTGCCGATATGGTTGCAACGGTGTTGTATGTATAGCTTCCACTGCCCGAAACAGTTCCCCTGCTCGAATTGTTGGGGCTGACCGATACCGCATACGAATTTATCGAGAACTGCGCCGTGTATGTTGCATTCTGTATAACGGTGATTGTGCGCGGATTTTCGGTGTTGCCGTCGCTCCACTGAACGAAGTGATAGCCGTAGTTTGGCGTTGCCGAAATGTTTACGATAGTGTTGTAGCTGTAAGTTCCGCCACCAGCCGCACTGCCGATTGCTGGGTTTGAGCTTCCGACAGAAATGGCGTAGGTGTTAATCTCGAATATTGCAGTGTAGATGGCGTTCTGCGTTACAGGCACGGTACGCGGATTTTCGGTGTTGCCGTCGCTCCACTGCACGAAATGATAACCGTAGGTTGCTGTTGCAGAAAGTGTTGTGGTAGTGTTGTAACTGAAATTTCCAGTTCCGTATGCGCTTCCCATACGCGGGTCGTTTGCCTGAACGGTAATGCTGTAGGTGTTGGCGGCAAACTGAGCCATAAACATAGTGTCCTGAATTACATTTATTGTTCGCGGATTGTTTGAAAGCCCGTCGTTCCACTGCTCGAAGTGGTAGCCGTAGGCTGGCGTGGCTGTGAGTGCCACCAGCGACAGGTAGTTGTAGTTACCTCCGCCCGAAACGCTTCCCATAGTGTTGTTGTTACTCGTTGCAGATACCGCATAAATGTTAACTGCAAAATTGGCTGTAAACGCCGTGTCCTGCGTAACGGTTATCATACGCGGATTGGCGGTGTTGCCGTCGTGCCACGAAGTGAAATGATAGCCGTAGTTGGCTGTTGCCGAAATGCTTATCTGGTTCTGGTAATAGTAAACTCCGCCACCGCTCACCGTACCCATTTCGGGATTGTTGTTCGACAGCGTAACCGTTGAAACATTGGGCATAAATACGGCTGTAAATGTGGAATCCTGCGTAGCAAGCAGATAGCGCGGATTGTCGGTTACTCCGTCGTGCCAACGCTGGAAATGGTAGTTGGTGTATGGTGTTGCCCGCATTTCCACAGGTGCATTGTACGAATACAAGCCCGAACCGCTCACCGAACCCATTGTGGAATCGTTGCATTGTACGGAAATGTACGAGTTGTTTATTACGAACATTGCCGTGAAAGCCGTGTCGGAATCGAGTTCCAGTATTCGCGGATTGCTTTCGTTGCCATCTGTCCATTTCAAGAAATGGTAGCCGTAGTTGGCATTAGCGCGAATGTGGCACTGGTGGTTACTACAGGTTGGTTGCTGTGCTACGACAGCCACACCCATTGCATTGTCGTTTGACGAAAGCGAAACCTCGAAGGGCGTAGCCTCCTGTATGTTCGGGAAGTTCTCCCAGTAGTCGGTGACATAGTAGTTAAGCACTCGACCGCAGGGCACATACACAGGCACATCGTTACTAATACCATTGAATGTATTTTCCGATATTATTGGCGGATTGGTTGGCTTTGCTGTTATTGCCGTAATTCCCGAACAGCCCCAATATGCGCTGTCGCCTATCTGTGCCAAGTTGCGTGGCAGGGTTAGCATTCCCTCGAATCGCGAACAGCCATTGAATGCCGATGCGCCAATGCTTGTAAGTGTTTCGGGAAGTGCGGGAGAAACCAACCTTATGCAACCGCTGAAAGCATTGTTGCCAATAGTTTGCACCGACTTGCCTATGTTTGCCGACGACATTCGGAAACATCCCTCGAAAGCACCGTTGCCTATAGTGCGAGCCGAATCGCCAATGTTTACCTGCACAAGCCTGTCGCAGTTGGCAAATGCCGATTCTCCCACCGAAACCACATTGCGAGTATCAAGCGAAAGGAGATTGTCGCAGTCGGAGAAAGCATAATAGGCAATTTTCTTTGTATCTTCTCTCAATACAAAATCACCAGTAGGTTCTTCTTCCTTATATCCAAGACTCCACCCATCCAAATATAGCAATCCTGTTGGTTGATTATTATACCATCCAGTTTCATCCAAGGCATTACTATATACAATCTCAACACCTTCTCCTAGTGATATAGAATTAATCATAGTACAACCACGGAAAGCATTAGACATCAGATTGCCACCTATGATTGTAACAGACTGTAATGTTTCTGGAATATCATAAGCATATGAAACTGTTGGCGTTTGTGTTGTTCTATATGCAAATACATATCGGAAATAAGCTTCATTTCCTGTAGAATGAGGCGTTGTCCCTACAAATGGAATTTCCATTTCAACAAGTCTATTGCAGTTAAGAAACGCCCCTTCTCCTATATAGGTTACAGAATTAGGTATTGTAATAGAAGTCAGACCACTGCATCCTCTAAATGCATAATCTCCAATTCTTGTAATGGAATCTGGAATCGTTATTGATGTCAACATAGAACACCCCCAGAATGCACCAAAAGGCAAATTACCTTTCGTTATAGTAACAGTTCTTAGACTGCTAGGAATACAGAAATCAACAGTACTATATGCATTATTAATGGGTCCATAGTTTTGTGATATATGAGTGCCTCCATTGTACGTTGATGTTCCGAATATGTATCCAAAAACAGAAGAACCACTCTCCCCCGAAGAGCCAGCTCCGACAAAAGGAATAGTCATTTCTACAAGACTACCACAACCAGAAAAGGCACCTTTCCCAATTCTTGTAACCGAATTGGCTATTGTAACAGAAGTAAGTCCGCTACATCCTAAAAAAGCATAATTAGGAATATTTGTAGCATTAGTTCCTATGTTCAAAGTTGTAAATGCTGTACAATCTTTGAATACAGGCTTATTAGAGCTTCCCATTGTTGTGCAATTAATTGCATTAAAATCAACAGATACAAGACTGCTACAACCACCAAAAGCACTTTCGCCAATGCTCGTTACTGAATTAGGAATTGTAACAGATGTAAGACCGCTAC
>JAGCNN010000260.1 GCA_017645925.1 Bacteroidales bacterium | reverse complement strand
GGAAATTATTGCCCAAAGAAGGAAAAAGAAATAACACAACTCGTCGCGGCTCTTGATGTTTGCAACCACTTCGGTGTGCATCGGATTAGCAGTGAAAATCAACGTAATAAGCAATGGAAAAAGCCACGACTTTCGTTTGAACATCATCCTGAGGAGATAGAAAAGCAAGACACTGCACGCCGCATTCCACACAACATTCATGGCATGGTAGAAAATTGTGTTGTCTGGCAGAATCTCCCATTCCAATGCGAAAAGCAACTGAGACACAGGTCGATACTGAAAGGTTTCGGGCAAAAATTCGGCACCAGCCTGCGAATGGTTCATCATAATGTCCTTCCACCCGGAAAGACCTGCCGTAACATACTTGTTGTCCTTGAACAGAAAACTGTCATCAAGCGCCCAACCATGAAAGAAAGTGTTGGCATACAGCAAAATAGAAAAAATAAACACACCAACATACAAAAGCAAATCAACCAACTTGCCATGCCTGCAACCATTCAACGGCTGGATAGTATCTGAAACATTCTGCATAAAGCAAACTCAAACGGCTGCAAAGTTAACAAGTTTTTTTGTGGAATTTCACAATATGAATTACTTTTGCGCACAAATTATTATATCAATGAAGGCAAAACAAATAATATTTGCAATAATCAGAATTACCATAGGTCTATTCTTTATAACCTCGGCAGTACTTAAAATATTCACAATCAAGGAATTTGAACTATACATTTATAGTTATGGCATATTCAACTACACGCTTTGCACTCTATTTGCCCGCTGTCTCATAGCTTTTGAGATGTGCGCCGGACTTTGCCTTGCGCTAAGATGGTGGTACAGACTTGCTTGGTGGCTGATGCAATTGTCGCTGCTTGGATTTACCGTATTCCTGATTTTTGCCCAACTGCGCGGTGACGCCAACTGCCACTGCATGGGCGACTTCGTGGAACTCAACCCGTTGCAATCGATGATAAAAAACATTGCAACAATGCTGCTCCTCGTTCTCATAAGAAATCAGGAAAACTGGAACTTCAAATTCGACAAGATTATCAAACCAATAATAATCATTGCGATAGCAGCAATACCATTCATCGTGGCACCACCCGAAATCCTTTACAACAAACTATATTCCTCTGACAGAAACGTAAATACAATTGAATTTGAGAAAGCATTGGCAGACAGCACTTTCTACAATTGCTACCCGATAATATTGCCTAACTACGAATACGACTCGACAACTTACGTAGCAGAAACGAAGCCTTTGGAACTGCAAGGCAAAAACATTCTTATGTTCGCCCATGCAGGCTGCAAATTCTGCCGCGAAGGAGCAAAACGAATGTCTTTGTTCTTCAGAGAAAACAAGTTGGACAGAAGCAGATGCAAAGTAATGATTTTCAGCAATAAACCGCCATCAAGCTCCTACGAATTCATAAAGGAAACAGAAGGTTATGGCTTTGAATATCGCGAAATTAACCCCGTAACATCACTAAATATTGTTGACGGACACTTCCCAACATTCATGCTTATGCAGGATGACAGCATAGTAAAGTCGTTCGGATTGTGGGGACTGGAAGAAAGCACCATAAAGGAATTCCTTGCGGATGAAGAAGAATAGCCATATACTATATTTTATCTTTGTTATCGGTCTGTTTTTCTGCATGATAAGCCACAACTTCCTCACTCGTGGAATGTTTCTAGACGGCACCTACTATTCGGTCATAGCCCACAAGATAAGCAGCGACCAATGCTCGTTCTGGCAGTTGAAAAACTGCAATGCTGGCGAAGAGTTTTACAGCCATCCGCCATTGGCATTCCAGACACAAAGCTGGTTTCTTGACCTTTTCGGCGACAACGTCTTCTGCGACAAGATATATTCGGTTCTGACCTACATAATTACAGGTCTGCTGATTTGCATAATATGGAAGCAAGTCACAAAAGATGCGAAATCGGCATGGATGCCTTTGCTGTTCTGGATAACAATACCCCTTGCAACCTGGGGGGCCACCAACAATCTTCTCGAAAACACAATGGCAGTATTCATCGTTGCTAGCATATCTTTCTGCCTAAACGAAAACCGACCGTACATCTTCTCAATCCTTGCTGGCTCAATGATTTACCTCGCCTTCATGGTAAAAGGTCCAACCGCCTTGTTCCCGCTTGTATTTCCAATAATCCAATACTTTTTCCAAAAGGAAAAACCACTCTGGCAATACCTGTTAAGAGCCTTCATTATGGCTGCCACAAGTGTTGCAATATTTGGGCTAATGATACTTATATCAGAAGATTCAAGGCATTTTTTCAAGATGTACTACAACATCCAACTGCAAGGAAGCCTTGAGAACGTGGCAACCGTTAGCAACCGTTTCTACATTGTATGGCGATGGTTCTGCGACATGCTTGTAGGG